>JAEUUB010000293.1 GCA_016787745.1 Cyclobacteriaceae bacterium | reverse complement strand
CAACAAATCCCGCTTTCCTTTTATTTGCAATAAAAAATTTGAGAATTCAGCGGATCGTTAGGCGGTCATGCGCGACTTGAACTTCTTGGTCAGGTCGTCTACGCTGTTTTTAAAATTCGCATCCGTCTTCATCATATCCTCTACCGATTCGAGGGCATGAATTACGGTACTATGATCGCGGCCCCCAAAATTCTCTCCAATTAACGCCAACGTCAATTGTGTGTAACGCTTGCAGAAAAACATGGCCACCTGGCGAGGAATCACGATCTCGCGTTTCTTTACCTTACTCTTCATTTGTTCCAGACTTACTTTAAAGTAGTCTGCGACAGTCTTCTGAATATAATCAACGCTTACATCCGACTGTATTTCTTTAACGATATTCTTCAATACCTCTTTTGCCAATTCAAGGTCAATGTCCTTCTTCAATAAGGTTGCATGAAAGAGAAGTGAATTAAGTACTCCTTCCATGTCGCGCAGGTTGGTATCCACACTGTAGGCAAGGTATTCGGCCACCTCGGTAGGAATTTCGATACCATCCGATTGCATTTTGTTGTGAATGATGGCCAACTTGGTTTCAAAATCAGGTTCCTGCAAATCCGCGGTTAAGCCCCACTTAAACCGCGATAACAAACGCTCCTGAAAACCTTTCAAATCCCGCGGAGGGCAATCGCTGGTCATTATAATTTGTTTGCCCGATTGGTGAAGTTGATTAAAAATGTGGAAAAACATTTCCTGGGTCTTTTCTCGCCCTGCCAAAAACTGAACGTCATCCAGAATCAAAAGGTCTACCTGCAAATAATAATTTTGAAATTCCTGAATTTTATGATTTTGCAACGCATTTAAAAACTGGCTGGTGAAATCATTTTGGTCTATGTACAAAACGATTTTGTCGGGCAGGTTCTTCTTGATTTCGTTACCAATGCTTTGCACCAGGTGCGTTTTACCTACCCCCACTCCTCCATAAAGCATCAAAGGGTTAAAAGAAGTGATCCCGGGTTTCTTTGCCACAGCAACACCGGCCGATCGGGCCAGACGATTGCAATCGCCTTCCACAAAATTATCGAAGGTATAATTTGGATTGAGTCTTGAATTGACGGTTTGTGGATTGAGTGCCTTAAACGTGAACGGTGAATAATCTTCATGCACGCCATTCCCATTCATGGATTGAATGTGATTGCGCTTCATCCCATTTCCATTCGGGTAATTCACCATTAAAGGTGGATTCTTTTGATTGCCACTATCCACCACCACGGAATATTCGAGTCGTGCTTTAGGCCCTAATACTTCGTGTATTGCATTTTTTAGAACCGGCACGTAATGCTCCTCCAACCATTCATAAAAAAATTGCGAGGGAACCTGAATGGTTAGCACATCCTCTTCATGCTTTAGTGGATTTATCGGTTTAAACCACGTATTGTAATTTTGCTCGTCTACTTCCTTGCGAATTAATTCGAGACAATCACTCCATACAGTTGCGCAATCAACTACCATTTAATTTAGCTAGCGGTTTCTTAAAAATTTCCCGAATTTTTTTTGTGGCGGGAGACAAAGGTGTAAAAAAAACAAAGAACAAAAAAACAAAAATCGCCCTTGCATTATAAGAATTTTTTAACGTTATAAATCATGAGCAAAATCATAAATTAAACCTGAAAATCGTCAGTATGATTTAAATAACTTTTGAGGTTAATTGCATTCCTCAGAACTAAAATTCAACTTGAAATCAGTATTTTAATCGGATTCATGCCAAAGGAGACTTCACCGGATTTACCTGAAATAAACTTTCCTACGCCAACTTTCGAAGAGTGGCTTGAGGCTGCTAAAAATGAACTTAACGGGGCAAATCCAATTGAAAAACTTTCGCTTTCAAAGGGATCGTTAAAAATTAAACCCTACTACACAGCCAGTCCTGAGACAAACCAGAAGGATTTTTCTTTGCCCCCTTCTGAAAACCTGTATTATGGGCCCCGATGCTGGCATAATCTTCCACATATTGTTATTTCAAATGAAAAACAGGCCAACCAGGCAGCTTTACAAAGTCTTGCAATGGGTGCTGATGGAATTTTGTTTGAGCCGCGTAAATCTGATATTCAATTCGATCTATTATTCAATCAGATTGAACCCGAATTCTGTACCCTCTCCTGGCTCATCGACAGTGAATATTCAGACTCAATCGCTGATTTGAATTTCTGGATAGAAAAAAATGAAGTCAGAAAAAATATTTCCGGCATCGTAATCTGGAAGGAATACCCTAAGGGAAAATTACATCCGCTTTTGACCTGCAAGCAAATATCTCCGTTCGGGGTTTTAGTAAAAAGTGAACCCGATGCGGATACTGAAATTGCCGCAGCTCTCGCAAAAGCTATTCACCTGATAGAATCGCAAAGAAATCAAAATATTTCAATGGACGCGGCCCTCAATGGAATTGCCTTTTCGCTTTCTATTGGAACTGATTTCTTCCTGGAGATCGCTAAACTTAAATCACTCCGAAATTTGTGGTATCAAATACAGCAAGCCTATGGAATCACTTCTGCGCTTCCTGTACATATTCACGCTACATCAAAAGTCTGGCTCAATAAAGAGTATGAGCCGCATGGCAATATGATTAAATCAACCACCAGTGCCATTGCTTCTATACTGGGAGGGTGTGACAGTTTAACCCTTGAGGCGGGAGATGAACAAGAAATGTTGAATCGGATTGCACGAAATGTCTCATCGATACTACGTGAAGAATCCTATCTTTCTAAAGTAGCAGACCCTACAGCCGGTTCGTATTATCTCGATAGCCTTACGGCCGATTTATCTGAAAAAGCGTGGCAAAAATTTCAATCCAACGTATGAAGCTCGATTTTTCAAAAATAAAATTTAATCAATTCAAGCCTGCGTTCACTTCTGGAGCACACCCCGCATGGCTTTCGCCAGAAAAAATAGAAATCAAGCCTGAGTTGACTGCTGAAGATTTAAAAAATAATTCACTCAAGGATTTTTCTGCCGGGATCGCACCTTTTTTACGCGGGCCTTACGCTACCATGTACACGGTAAGACCCTGGACAATCCGGCAGTACGCAGGTTTTTCTACCGCTAAAGAATCAAACGAATTTTACAGACGCAATCTTGCAGCCGGGCAAAAAGGTCTATCGGTGGCTTTTGATCTGGCCACGCATCGTGGGTATGATTCTGACCATCCTCGTGTTGCAGGTGATGTAGGAAAAGCGGGGGTCGCCATTGATTCTGTTGTCGATATGAAAATTCTTTTCGACCAGATACCACTCGACAAGATGTCAGTCTCTATGACCATGAATGGAGCTGTCATTCCCATTATGGCCTTCTATATTGTTGCAGCTGAGGAGCAGGGTGTTAAACCAAATCAACTTAACGGAACTATTCAAAATGATATTTTGAAAGAGTTCATGGTACGCAATACCTACATCTACCCCCCAGCGCCTTCCATGCGAATTGTGGCCGATATATTTTCGTATTGTTCGCAACACATGCCCCGGTTCAACAGCATCAGTATAAGTGGTTATCACATGCACGAGGCCGGTGCACCCGCGCATATCGAGTTGGCTTATACCTTAGCCGATGGATTGGAATATATTCGGACCGGCCTTAAAGCAGGAATTGCGATTGACGATTTCGCACCACGACTTTCTTTTTTTTGGGGAATTGGAATGAATTTCTTTATGGAGATTGCCAAGATGCGAGCGGGTCGTGTGCTTTGGGCAAAACTTGTGCAATCCTTCCAGCCACAAAATCCAAAGTCAATGGCGTTGCGCACACACTGCCAAACTTCAGGCTGGAGTTTAACAGCTCAGGATCCTTATAACAATGTAACCCGAACTACCCTTGAGGCACTGGCTGCAGTATTAGGAGGTACACAGTCCCTTCATACTAACTCACTCGATGAAGCCATCGCCTTGCCCACTGATTTTTCTGCGGGCATAGCCCGTAACACACAACTATTCATTCAAAAAGAAACCGGAATTACCGGGGTGGTGGATCCATTGGGCGGTTCTTATTATCTCGAATACCTGACAAATGAGTTGATAAATAAATCCTGGGCACTGATTGAAGAAGTTGAAACCCTGGGCGGTATGACCCGGGCCATTGAAAGTGGGATTCCTAAAATGCGAATTGAAGAGGCGGCTGCCATCAAGCAAGCTCGCATCGATTCGGGCACCGAAGTAATTGTTGGTGTAAACCGGTTTCAAACAACCGATAAAAATGATTTTGATATTCTGGAAGTGGACAACACAGCGGTGCGCGAGGAACAAATTGAAAAGTTAAAAAAGCTCAGGCAAGAACGGAATCAAAGAAATGTGGAAGAGGCGTTGCTCGCCATTGAAAAGTCTGCTGAGTCAGGTGAAGGAAATCTACTGGAACTGGCTGTAGTGGCCGCCCGGCACAGAGCTACGTTAGGTGAAATCTCGCTTGCTATGGAAAAATCCTTTGGCCGTTATAAAGCCAACATCCAATCAATTTCCGGTGTATATTCGGGTGCCATGACAAATAAAAAAGAGGTTGAGGAAGTTCGGGCCATGTCTGATGAATTTGCAAAACTGGACGGACGCAGGCCTCGGATTCTAATTGCAAAAATGGGTCAGGACGGCCACGATCGGGGTGCGAAAGTTATTGCTACCGGATTTGCCGATTTTGGATTCGATGTTGATATAGGACCTCTCTTTCAAACGCCTGAAGAAGTGGCCCGGCAGGCAGCCGAAAATGATGTGCATGTAATCGGAGCCTCAAGTCTGGCTGCGGGTCATAAGACCCTCGTACCGCAGCTAATAGCTGCCTTACATAAAATCGGTCGCCCTGATATAAAAGTGGTTGCGGGTGGCGTCATCCCACAAAATGATTATGATTATTTACGGGAAGCCGGAGTGGCCGGAATTTTTGGACCGGGTACACCTGTTTCCGACTCAGCCAAACACATTCTACGCGTCTTATTGTCCAAATAAGCAGGCATCAATTTCAATTTTGATTTCGTTGGCAACAGCCATCAGAAATGATTACTTTTAATCCCTGCATTGATTTTTAATGAGCGATTGATTACTCATGCTCCAATGCGAATAACTCTGGTCAGTCATTCTTTAAATATTTGAAAACTTAAGCGTTATGAAACGATTCTCTTTTTTCGCGCTAACCTTTATCCTTCTATTCAGCACATTGGTTGGTTTTAGCCAAAGCAAGTACGAAAAGATGCTACGAGATGCTGAAACCAATTATGAAGCCGGAAATTATTCAAAGGCAATGAGTTCTTTGGCCAAGTTTAAAAAGAAAGCGTTTAAAAAATTGGGCCAGCAAAATGTGTACACGCCAACGTATTACATGTTATTGGCTAAATATAATCTGGCTTCGGGGTACATCCCTGATTTCGAATCAAATCTTCAGCTAGCTATCTCCAACAGTAAATCAATCGATAAAGAAAACAGTCAGGCCTATGGAGTAAAACTGGTTGAGGCGGCAGAACTTCATAATCTTAATGGTTCTTACCGGGTGGCAAGAGAGTTTTTAACACAAGCCCAAGGTGTGCTCGAAACAGGTGGCTTTATGAAAGACGCTGTTAAGGGCCAATATAGTCTGGCCCTGGCCGAAGCCCTTACCGGGCAGGGATACTTTTCAGAAGCTATTCAATTATTAAACGAGCAGGAGAAATATTTTATTGGAAAAGCGGTAAGACAAGAAACATTTGTTGATGAAAAAGGAAACTTAAAAAGCCGCAAACTATCGGATGATGAAATGACAGTGCGATTTAATGATTATGCAAATATGCTGACCTTGCTGGGCAATGCCTATGGAAACCAGGGCAGCCTAAAAAGCGCTGATTCAGTTTTTGTTTATGCTGCAAATTGGATAAAAAAGAGTCTGGGGGAATCAAGTCTGGCCTTTGTCCGAAACCAGTTTTACAATGCGAACATTCTTATTGAAAACGGGAATGAGCATCTGCCAAAAGAACTTGAATACAGCCGCACATTAAATAATCTTAAAATCAGACACAGCGCTTCACACTACATCGGCATTTCAATTTATGAAGAGTATCTACGCGAGCTACAAAAAGAAAAGAGCCAGGCCCGGTATTTAAACACTAAGTTGGAGTACGAAAAAATGATTAATAAGAGTTTTAAAACAAACAGCATTTATAACGTACGATTAAAGGCGGTAGAGTTTGATGCTAAGTTGGATAAAGACCGGACAAAAAATCTTGAAAATCAGGCCAATAATTTAATTGCCAATACCGCTTCGTTGCCCCGCCATAATAGTGTTACGGTTAATGTCACTGACTTTCTTTATGGACTTGCCCTCTACAAAAAGAATTACACAAATGCCGAAAAATATCTAAAAGACATTATCGAGATAAAGGAAAATCTATTTGGCCGTGAGGCCCCGGAAACCCACCTGGCCCGTTTACATCTTGCCAATTTTTATCTCGACAATACGAATAAAATAACGGAAGCCGCAAAAATTTATGAAAACAGTTATACCAAAGTGGTTTCGAAAGAAATCGGTGCCTGGCACAAGGATCATCTTGATATCTTAAATCACATGGCGGTTCTTTATGAACTTACTGATAAGTATTCCGAAGCAAGTAGCGCGCTTGACAAAGCAGGGTATGTAGCAGCCTCAAAGTACAGCAAAACAGATTATCAATACGCGGCTGAGCTAACCAACATTTCGCGACTTGAAATCAAGTTGGGCCTTTACGAAAAAGCGGAAGAGCATCTGACTACTTCTCTAAAGATTCTGGATGGATTTCGTAAAGAAGATGACAAAAAAGTTTATTTAGTCCGGGCTATTGAAGCTCAGGCTACGCTGTATGGTATTAAGGGTATGTTTGATGAAGCCGAGGATGCTCTTGATCGATCTGCAAGAATCATAAGCCGATCACGCACTACCCTGGTTGGCCTGGATGACCTTGCCACTGCCCGCGAACTGTCCTCTTTATTTATTCAATTAGGCCGATATTCTATTACGGAGGATATACTGACTAAACTTATTGCAGAATCAGAAAAACTTTATGGAACAAACTCTCTAAGATTAATAGACCCCTTAGTAGATCAAGGGAGATTGTACTTAGCGAAAGGAGATTATACAGAAGCTGAGAAAATTGCCCAACGTGTTAATAAAATAGCAACGGAAGTGTATGGTGAAACCTCAACCAAAACCGCGCCCACTCAAAAACTCTTGGCGGACATTGATTATACTATTGGCGACTACGAAAACGCGGAGAAAATGATTTTGAAAGCGTTAGCCAGCCAGGAAAAACAATTTGGCCGCAACCATATTGAAGTTGCCAAGTCTCTTTCGGAATTAGCACTTATAAAATTTCATAAAGGAGATAAGGCCACCGAGGTTGAAAAAATTCTCGTTGAAGCACGCGAAATTATGGGTAACAAGCTAGGTAAAGACAACCCACAATATGCTGAAATTCTAAAAAATGTGGCGACTGTCAGTATTTCGCAAAAGAAATATCCCGAAGCATTTAGTGTACTCACACAAGCCGAAGCTATATGGCGGGCGAAAACCGGTAGTAAGAACAATATCAATGCAGCCGCTATCTTTACGCTTACCGGAGATGTGTATTATCAGATTAAAAATTATAAACAGGCTGAAGAGTTCTACACAAACGCCAAAAGCATTTACGAAAAATATTTTAGTCGCACCCACCCCGAGTATGTGAAGATCCTCTCCAAGCAAGCGAAAGTTTACTACCAGGAGAAAGACTTTAAGCGGGCCAAGCGAAATATTGAAGAGGCTCTCAACAATTATGAAGTATTTATCAAGCAATATTTTCCTGCTCTGAGTGAACGGGAAAAAGCAAAATACTGGAATACCATTAAGGGTGATTTTGAATTTTACAACACGCTTGCCTTTAGTAACCTGGATGATTTCAAAGACTTGAGTGGAAAAGTGTATGATTACCAGTTATTAACAAAAGCCTTACTACTAAGTTCATCGATAAAAATTCGTGAACGCATTTTGAACAGTACCGATGAAAATCTCAAGGCGTCCTACAGCTTATGGATAGAAAAGAAAGAGTTTCTGACCAACGCGCTGTCTATGAGTACACAGCAACTGGCCGACAACGGCATTGATCTGAATGCCCTTAATGCCGAAGTAGAAAAACTTGAAAAAGACATTAGCCAAAAGTCTGAATTGTTTAGCCAAAGTTTTGACGATAAAAAAATCAAGTATACCGATGTACAGAAGTCAATTGAGAAAAATGAAGTAGCCATTGAAATGGTGCGCTACCGCCATTTCAATCACACATTTACTGATTCCGTGGTTTACGTGGCGCTTTATGTGAAGAATGACAACGCTCGTCCCAAAGTGATTTTACTGCCGCAAGGTCACCGAATGGAAACGCGGTATTTTAGTTACTATCGAAATTCAATTATTGGAAAAATCCCGGATCAATTTTCTTACAAAGTATTTTGGGAACCGATACAAAAAGGCATAGGTACTGCCGCTACTGTCTATTTAAGTGCGGATGGCGTATATAATCAAATAAACATGGAGGCCATTCCCACACCGGACGGGCGGTATGTAATTGACAACGCTAATATTGTTATGGTTAGCAATACTAAAGATCTTTATCTGCGAAAAGTAAAATCAAAGTCTGTAACGGCCTCCAAGACGGCTACCATGTTTGGAAATCCTACTTTTTATCTAACCGCTTCAGCTAACAAAAAATATCCACAACTTCCAGGAACAGAAAAAGAAGTGGATGAATTGGAAGCACTGCTAAAACAAAAAGGATGGAAAACGGATGAGTTTAAAGAGAAAGAAGCCAGCGAGGAAGAGGTAAAGGCTTTAACCAGTCCTAAAATTCTTCATCTGGCCACTCACGGTTTTTATACCCCTACGGAAATTTTAGATAACCTGGAAGAACTTACTGAGAGTGAGGCTGCGGCAACGGAAAATCCCCTCCTTAAAACCGGGCTTTTGTTAACGGGTGCGGGAGATTTGTTAAACAAAACCCAATACAATTATAATATGGAGAGTGGAATTCTTACTGCTTATGAAGCCATGAGCCTCAATCTTGATCAAACCGACCTGGTAGTTCTAAGTGCGTGCGAAACTGGTCTTGGAGAGATTTCTAATGGAGAAGGAGTCTATGGATTACAGCGGGCATTTCTTGTAGCGGGAGCAAAAGTTTTAATTATGAGTATGTTTAAAGTCGATGATGAAGCAACGCAAAAATTGATTTTAAACTTTTACAGAAAATGGCAAACTATGGGCAACATGCGCCAGAGTTTCATTGACGCTAAGAAAGAATTACGGGTGGAATATCCAGAACCCTATTATTGGAGTGCCTTCATGATGATTGGTTTAGATTAACTAAATCGAACAGGGGCATTCTTTGTTCAAAAAAAACTTAGAAAATTTGTCCGGATCTTATCTGCACAATCGTCATTAGGTTGTATCAGATAATATTCACCTTAAAACATTTTTTATGAAAAACTTTATGCTCGTGTTTCGGAGTCCTCAACAAAATGAAGAGACTTTTGCGATTCAGTCACCCGAACAAATACAGGCCGAATTTGCATTATGGAAAACCTGGATGGACAATCTGGCCAAAGAGGGTAAACTTGTAGGTGGCGATCCACTCTTTCCTCATGGAAAAGTATTGAAAGGTACTTCCAAAAAATTAGTGGATGGGCCTTTCATAGAAGGGAAAGATATTATTGGGGGTTATATGCATATTAAAGCAAATGACTATGCCGATGCCGTTGCGCTTTCAAAAGACTGCCCTGCTCTAAACAACAATGATGGCTCGGTAGAGATTCGCGAAATCATGCCCGTTGAATAATGGAATTATACAGACTGCCTATTTCGGGCAGTCTTTTTTCAACTAGTCATTATGCTTCCTACTGATACTATAGATCGGTTATTTCGGCATGAATCCGGAAAACTTGTTTCTCTGCTTACAAGAATCTTTGGCACGCACAATCTCGACCTGGTGGAGGATGTAGTTCAGGATTCGCTATTGAAAGCGTTAGAGCACTGGAAGTATCGGGGCATCCCCAAAAACCCTACAGCCTGGTTGATTACCGTTGCCCGCAATAAAGCGCTTGATACCATCCGCAGAGAAAAGAATACCAAGGAGTTTGCCCAAAACCTGTCGCCACTTTTAAAGTCAGCCTACTCAGCTTCTGCAACCCTTCAGCAGCAATTTGATGAAGCGGTTGTCGAAGATGAACAACTTAGAATGATGTTTGTTTGTTGCCATCCAATCCTTGCCGAAGAGGCGCAGGTAGCTTTAGTCCTTAAAACGCTATGTGGTTTCAGCATTAGCGAGATCGCCAAGGCTTTTGTTCAGCCAGAAGAAACGATTTCCAAAAGATTGTATAGGGCCAGGGAGCAATTTCGTCAACACAAAATTCCCTTTACCCTACCCCATCCAGATGAATTACAAAACAGATTAAAAAATGTGCTCATTTGCATTTATCTTATTTTTAATGAAGGTTATAGTTCGTCTCAGCATCCCTCTATAATCCGCGAAGATCTGATTGAAGAATCACTTAGGCTGGCTAAGCTATTAAGTGATCACAAAACGACCGCTAAGCCCGAGACCTTTGCCCTTCTGGCTCTTTGCTGTTTTCAAGCTGCACGATTGCATAGCCGTATGGATGCATCGGGTAACCTGATTCCGCTTAAAGAGCAAGACCGATCCTCCTGGAATCAAAGCCTCATACAGCAGGGTATTGGCTATCTTCAAAAATCTTCAGAAGGCGCACATGCCTCCGAGTATCATATACAAGCTTTCATTGCTTTGGAACATTGTACCGCTCAGGACTTTTCATCCACTAACTGGCAAAGAATTATTGAACTCTATGATTGGTTGTATAGATTAAGGCCAGATCCATTAATTGGATTAAATCGCCTAATTGCATTTGCAGAACTGCATGGACCGCAGGCCGCATTGAATGAGGTCAAAAAAATAAAAGATGGAGACCTGCTTAAAAGGTATCATTTATACCCGGCCACACTCGGTGAGTGGCATCAACGATTAGGAAATAAAGAAATTGCAAAAAAATACTTTTACCAGGCACTTGAGTTAACCCAGTCGCCCGCGGAGCGTATCTTACTGGAATCGAAACTTATTAAAGCTTAGTTTGATTTTTTTTCTTCTTGTCTTCAAATAACATGCGCACGGAAGGTCCATAGGTATCGTCAAATTGACCGCTCTTCATACTCCACACAAAAGCAACCAGAAACACGATGGCTATGGTTAGTGAAATAGATATTAATAGAATAATGATGAGCATGGTTATTCCGTTTCTTTAAAAGTTCGATTGGCCACCCACCAGACAGCTACCGAGGTAAATCCCACAACGCTAATACTACTGATCGGCATAAGGATAGCAGCTGTTAACGGAGTTAAAAATCCGCCTGTAGCAAAACTTAAGGCTATCAGATTATAAAAGAATGAAATTCCAAAACCAATCTTAACGATTGTAAGAGAATTTTTACTGAGGGATAAAAATTTATCCAACAGCCCTAGCTGTTTGCCGGCCAGTATCCCATCACACGCTGGATTAAAAACGCCTGTATTGTCCGTTACGGCAATTCCAACATCGCTTTGTTGCAAAGCACCTGAATCGTTCAATCCATCGCCAATCATCATTACCTTCGAACCGGTTTGTTGCAGGGAGGAAACAAAACCCAATTTATCATGAGGAGATTGGCTAAATAGTAATTTCGTGTGCCCCGGAAAAAGATTTTTCATTTTACCAGACTCGCTATTTGAATCCCCCGAAAGGAGTGCCACCACCTGTTTACCCAATTTGGAAACCACCGCTCCTACTTGCGGACGTACCGAGGTTTCAATTTGAAAATATCCGCGGGTTACACCGTTAATAGATACAAATACTTTTGAAGAATCTACGTCTAAATCCTGACTGGCCGTGTATTCTGCCGATCCAATTTTAATGTAAGCCCCATGTACACTGCCCTCTATTCCACTTCCCGTGCGCTCTTTAAAATTTTCAATCTCAGCGACAGAATGGGTGGCTATGCTTTCAGATATAAGATTGCTTAAAGGGTGTGTAGAGGCAGCAGTAAGCATTTTTACCCAAACCCGTTCATCGTCTTCAAGCAAACCAACAAATTTAACGGTGCTGGCACCGTGTGTTATTGTACCCGTTTTATCAAAAACAATTGAATCAATAGTTGCCATGCGTTCAATCACTTCCGCATTTTTAAGGTAAAACCCTTGTCGTCCAAAAATCCGAACCATGTTACCATACGTAAAGGGAGCCGCAAGTGCCAGGGCGCATGGGCAAGCCACCATCAACACAGAAGTAAGAACTAACCACATTCGGGATGCATCATAGAAATACCAAGTTACACCGGTGGCTAAAGCAATTACCAGCACAACCCAGGTAAAGGCTCGCGCGGCTTTATCAATTATGCGTTTATATTTTCCTTCTTCAGGCTTTTGAAAGGCTGCTTCGTTCCACAAACTGGTAAGGTAACTTTGGGATGTACGCCTTTTTACTACGAGTTCTATGGGTTGTCCGATCAATCGACCTCCTGCATAAACCCAATCGCCTTTAAAAGTATGCACAGGCTTCGACTCCCCGGTTACAAAACTATAATCAAAGTACGCTTCATCAGTTTCAAGCAAGCAATCCGCAGGAACAATTTCTTTATTGCGAATTCGGATGAGATCTTCAGGTAAAAGTTCATAAACCAAAATTGCCTTCCATTCCTCTTCAACCTTCTTTTGTACAGCCAAAGGAAAATACGATTTATAGTCGCGATCAAAAGCTAGATTTTCGTATGTCTTACTTTGAAACCACCGGCCTATCAATAAAAAGAAAACCAAACCCGCCAACGAATCGAGATAACCCGGTCCGGTTTGCCAAAGAATATCCGATACACTTCTGAAAAACAGCACAAACAAGCCCACGGCTATGGGTACATCGATATTGATTTGTTTCTGGGTGAAACTCTTCCACGCGTTTTCAAAATACTCGCGCCCGCTGTAAAACGTTACCGGAATGGCTAAGGCAATATTTACGTAAGAAAATATTTTTTGGAGATAAGCATCTGTATGGTCTAACCCTAAATATTCCGGAAAGCTTAGCAACATAATGTTGCCAAATCCAAAACCGGCTATAGCTAATTTAATTACCAGCGATTTATCGAATCCAATTGAATTAGATTCTTCGTTAGACTGCAAGTTTATTTTAGGTGCGTACCCTAACGAAGCCAGTACCCTGGCAACTTTACTAAAAGAAATCTCATTAGGATTAAAATCAATGCGTACTGATTTTCCTGCGAAATTTACTTCTGATTTAAGAATTCCCGGTTGAAGTCGCTGCAGATTTTCCAGCAGCCAGATACAGGAAATACAATGAATGGTGGGAATGTAAAACCGAACTCGTAAAAAAGCGGCAGAATCAAACTCCGCTAATTTCTTTCTAATGGATAGTTCATCAAGATATGCGTACGACTCATCACTCACATACCGTATAGTAACTCCTGGATTTTTGTCGAATGAATAGTATTCGCAAAGATCATTCTCGTTTAAAATCTCAAAAACGGTTTTGCAACCCTGACAACAGAAATGTTTGTCTTCCCGTTGAATTTTTTCAGCCTCGCAAGGTAAGCCACAGTGATAACACGTTACTTCTTCTAGTACAAGAACTTCCATTAATTATTTGAGTAGAAAACAGACATGTGGTGATCAGCCATTTTGACAGCCAAGGTGCTATCGTTTAGTAAATGTAGGGCTGCCCGTCCCATAATCAAAACAGGTTTATTGAATTTTGATGCGTAGCTAACCAAGGCCGAGGCCAGATCCCGGTTACTCATGGGGACAATACCAACATCGTTAAAAATTTTCTGAAGGTAGCTAACCAGATATTTTTCTAAATGAATCTCCGGAGCATCGTCTGGACTTACCGTAAGTATAGTAACTTTCTTATGGCTTGATTGCTTGCCAAAGAACGAAAGAAAAGATTTTAGCGCAGCAAGCCCCGATTGATCGTAATCAAAAAGAACAAGAATCTCTTCGTAAGGGTTTAATAAATCTTCTGAGATAAAAATAGGGCAGCCCACTTCTTCGAAAAAATGATCAGGAAATGTTTTAATCAGTTGACTAATATTTTCATGCGTTATTGGGTTAATTAACGCCAGATCGGCAAACTTACTTTGATTAACCAGAGAATTAGTGTTCGCTTGACTTTTAATAAATGACATGTCGAGGTTTAGTGTTTTAGCCTCCTCTTCCAACGAAGTTTGAATGGTTGCTTTATCAGGCTCGTTGCCTGATTTTGACTTCGCCTGTTTTACAAAATCACGTATAAAGAAACCGGTAAAACTCTTCTTATCAATATGGGCGAATAACTTCGCATAATCTGCTAAATGAATCTGAGACGGCTGAAAATCAACCGGAAAGAGAATTTGCTTTTTCACGGGAATGAGATTTAGCTGATTTTATAAGTCCAAATAGGGCAAGTTAAATGGTTCACTGCATCTTCAGCGATACTTCCACTCATCAGGTGATTGATTCCTCTGCGTCCGTGGGTAGACATGGCCACTAAATCCGCTTTTGTTTCTGTAACGAAATTACGCAGACCTTCTTCCTCGCTATAGTCATTAAAGATGGTAAGTGTATAGTCTTTTAACATAAACCGTTTTGCAAAATCCTTCATTTCCTTTTTCACTTCAATGTCGCGCCTGAAGTTGGATGGCGTGTTTACATATAAGACATGCAACGTTGCCTTAAAAAAATTCTGCAACGCTTTTATCTTTTGCGTAAGTTCTTCTTGCTCCAGACTTAGAATATTCGGAAAAACTATGTTCTTGATGGACCCGGATTTTACCGGCCCTTTTATGGCAATAACGGGTACCTCGGAAGTACGAACTATTTTTTCTGTATTGGAGCCGACAAAAAATTCTTTGAGACCACTGGCACCATGTGTCCCCATCACAACCAGGTCAATCTTATTCTCCTTAATAAAATCTCTAACCATTGGCGTAGCCCCACCAAACTGAACGATGGAAGTAACTTTTGGTCCATCCTTCGCCCATTTATCCTTCATTTTGGCAAAGTTTTTTTCAGCATGCCCCTTCATATCTTTTATAAAAGCTTCTTCAAAAGAAAGTGTAGGCATCAAAACACTTTCATGCATAACCGGTAACTCAATCACATTTAGCAGCACAACCTCGCCACGACTCATCTTGGCAATGTCAACGGCAAACTTAAAAGCTTGTACTGCCGGGTCAGAAAAATCGCAGGGAACCAGGATCCGTTTCATAATAGTTAGAGTTTGTTTACTTAACCAAAAGTATTACAACCCTTTGCCCAGCCTAATGATAGCCATCAACGGAAAAGATGACTTTTGTCATATTCCAATCGGTAAATCGTTAAAAATTTGAGAATTTAAGCTCGGAAATAGATCAAGCTATTATCAGATCGGCCTGTTTTGCTAATTTCCGGGCATCCAGAATCCGAATCTTTTTTCCTTCGAAAGAAATTAATCCATCTGATTTAAATTCAGACAGAAGACGGATTACTGTTTCTGTAGCTGTACCAACAATGCTTGCCAGGTCCTCGCGCGACAAGGCCAGCTCAATTAAAACACTACCCTCGCCTTCCATGCCGTAAGTTTCTTTAAGCATAAGTAGATTTGCAGCCAATCTTTCGCGAACGGATTTATGAGCTAGTTCGGCCAGCTTCTCTTCCATGATTCCCATTTCGTGACAAACGGCCTTCACCACGCGTCTCATAAAGGCCGGATTCTTTTGCAGCACCTCAAAAAAACTTTCTTTAGGAATGAAGCATATTTTTGCATCTTCCAAAACTGTGGCGGTAGCTTGGTAGAACTCTTCACTTAACAAAGCCCTGTACCCAAGAAAATCCCCCGGTTTGGCTATATAAATAATAAATTCCTTACCCTGTACATTATTTTTATAAACCTTCACCTTACCCCCATTCATACAATAGAGGCCGGTAGGTCGAGTGCCTTCGTAAAAAATATTCTGTCCCTTTTTGTATTGAATACAGGTTTTGTGATTATTTATTCGGCTCAGATCTTCCGGATTCAGCCCGTTAAATAAAGAGTCTTTCAGGTGGTCGCACAAGGTGCAGGCGATATTGAATTCTACTTTGGCCATATTCAAAAATGAATAAAAAAGGGGGATTAACCAAGTTATTAAAGTATTAAGCCCAGCCCAAACAAGAGCACAAATAAAAGGGTAGATAGAGCCATTTGTTTAAGATACGGATCCAATTCTTCGGAAGGTTTTTGCTGGACAGACACACCATTTTTTATAAACAGAGGAACCGTAAGCAAGAAAATAAACTGCAAAGGCGACCGGAAGTGAAGAGCGGTATAAGCGATGGCAGCGAGTGTGCCTCCTCCCAACAAGAACCAGTGATATTGACTTGCCAGTTTTTTTCCAATCCGAACGGGGATTGAGAACTTACCGGCTTGGCGATCTGATTCAATATCCCGGATGTTATTAATGTTTAATACCGCTATGGAAAATAACCCGCAGCTAAGGGCAGGTAATACTTTTACCCAACTTATAGCGTGTGTAAAAAGATAGTATGAGCCCATTACGCCTACCAGCCCAAAAAAAATAAGCACAGAAATATCACCTAATCCAATATAGCCGTATGGTTTCCGGCCAAGGGTATACCCGACCGCGGCAGCCATGCTCAGCAACCCCAAACCCAGGAACAAGGCCAGTGCCTGCCAGTCTGCACCAAAAGAAATCCAAAGCAGCAGCAAACCACTGATAAGACTTAAACCTGCAAATAAAATAACCGCATTGCGCATATCGGTTGAAGAGATGACGCCTGATTGAACCGCTCGCTGAGGTCCTTTGCGACCTTCATGGTCGGCACCATGTTGCCAATCGCCATAATCGTTAGCCAAATTCGAAAGAATCTGTAAAAAGATTGTGGTGAGGCAACAAAGAAAAAAAAGAAACGAATCAAACTTATTTTCAGCGGCCGCCAGGAAGCCGGCCATACTTATGCACGCCAATGCCAAGGGAAGGGTTCGTAACCTTAACGCTTTAATCCATGCTCTCATTCTTTTCTTTCAATAAACAAAACAACTCGAAAAAAGTTGATTTATAAAAAAGTTTGTCTATTGAATTTTCAAGATCTTGAAAAGTTTTCCATTGAAAGTGAATTCGTCATCGACTTTCCTGAGCAACAATTTTTGACCCAGGGGTGAAACTGGGCTTAAAGCAAAGACCTTAAAATCGCTTACCTGAAGAGTACCGGTACTTATAGCCAGATAAAAATTTCCTTGAGTGGTAACAACCACCGATCCTAATTCAGCTACTTCCTTGCTGGCGGACTGACTGACTTTTGATAAGAAGGATTTCATTTTGGTGGCCTCCAGAAACTGTTGAACTGCCTTATCTCTTTCCAGGTGTGCCATGGCGCGTCCGGTTTCGTATTTATCACCCATGCTGCTTTTTTCTTCGGCATTGGCCGATGCCTGCGCATATCCCATTTCCAATTGCGCTGCCTCAATACGCTGGTCAACATAGTTTACGCATTGTACAAAAAGTTGCTCGCGAATCTCCATACTTATATCCCTAAAATGGATTTCAATTTAGGATACCCTGTTTTGCTAATCGGAATCTGTTGCCCATGGCGCAAAATCGCCATGTGGGTTTCCTTCTGGTAAGGTTCAATTTTGGTAATCTGTCCTATATGAACAATAAACGAACGATGTACCCGAACAAACAAATTCGGATCAAGCGATTGCTCATAGAAAGACATTGTCTTATTTTTTAGAAAAGAGCCTTCTGCTGTAACAATTTTAACAAAATCATCCTCCGCTTCGAGAAATAGAATTTCATGCACGGGTATGATTTTCACTTTGCTTCCGGTCTTAACCACAATCCGGTTACTTTGCGAGGGCTCCTTCGCCATGGTTTCCAAAAGTTCGCTGGTATTGGGTGTTTGCCCGGATTTGTCGAGAAACTTTTGAATGGCCTTTTGAAATCTGTCTTCTGCCACAGGCTTTAGTAAATAATCGATAGCATTTGCCTCAAAAGCTTTGAGTGCAAATTCATCAAAGGCCGTGATAAAAATAACAGCCGGAGCGGGTTGGATCAACTCCAGCATTTCGAAGCCATTTATCTTGGGCATTTGTATGTCGAGGAAAATTAAATCGGGTTGATGCTGCTGAATGGCTTTAACGCCTTCAAATCCGTCATTGCACTCTTCCAGAATTTCTATCTCGGAAAATTTCTTTAAATATCTTTTCAAGATCTCCCGGCTCAAGGGTTCATCATCAATCAATATTGCTTTAATCATGCGCGAAAGGGTAAACGTACACTGACACTAAAATTATTTTCCATGGCCTTTGTTTTAATTACGTCACTCTGTGCATAAATCAAATACAGCCTACGCTGTAAACCACTAAGCCCAAAACCACTTCCTGTTGTGGGTTGCATGTCAGAATCAAATGGGTTCACAATTTCCATTTCCAGAAAATCAGACCGCACTGCAGCGGTAACACTAATGGTGATTTTCCCCGTGGTACCGTACAACCCAAATTTAATTGCGTTCTCAAGGAGTGGCTGCAGCACTAAAGTTGGAATTAACCACCCGCGACTGGGTTCTTCAATATTCAACATAACTTCCAGTCGATGCCCGAATCGTACCTTTTCAATGGCTAAATAAGTTTCCAGATACTCCAGTTCCTGAGCCAGCGTTACCCAGGGCTGATCTGCGCGTTTAAGGGTAAGGCGCAAAAAGTCGGAAAGCTGTTGTACCATCTGCCTTGCGCTATCTGGTTGCACTAAGATTAAAGCGTTAATAGAATTAAGACTATTAAAGAGAAAATGAGGCTGCAACTGAAGTTGCAATTTTTGAAGCTCCGCCTCCCGGGCAATATCTTTCAGATCCAATTCCCGGGTTTGTTGATCTTGTAGTTCCGCCCATCGCATATAGAATACCGTACTAACGCCAACGGCTGTCAAGGCAGTAAATCCTAACGCCCATCGAACTGGAGTTGATTGCGTAAGAAATTCCAAATAAGCAGTTTCAGCGGGGAAGACTGCGATCATTGCCTGAGAGGATATCCATTGACAACCAACGGCCAGGACAAGCGTCAATCCGATAGTGATCTGAAAAATGCCGGTTCTGGGAAAATAGTTTAATAATGAACTCAGCAGAAGAGCCGTGCTTATCAAAACCAAATTGAAAATAGAAGAGTCCCAAAGTGAAAGATCCCACCGAAAACCTACATATTGATAAAGTACCCAGGCATGAAACCCGGACCATAGCAACCCCGCTCCGATCAGCGGCAAGCGAGCAGTTAATGCGGTTGTCGTTTTACTCAAAATAAAAACGCGTCAACCAGCAAGTTACAAGATTTAGTATTTAAACACCCGACAATTCTTGAATAAAACCTTAGCTTTGATTTATGATTTCGGATTACCTGAACGCCCTTAAAAGAGAAACCTCCAGAATGATTTTGGTAGGTACTCTTATTTTAAGTTTGTTTTCCGGATTCACAACTTCGAAGTCGCAGGCAACAACCTCTAAGACCCAAACTGAATGGGTTATTGGGGAAAACGGCAAAAAGAATTTCACCTGGGGATTTCAATTAAATTCAGCATCACGATCATCCTTTTCAGATCATTCTCTGATTGCAAATCAATTATTTCAAGCCAGACGTGTTGAGATAAAACTCAAAAAAAATCAACATCCCTTTCTTTCCTTTCCGTTATCTCATTCTAAAATTCTCCCTCAATCCTCCGATGAGGACCCACTCTTAGTCTAATCCTGAAGGAATATCCCTTTACCACTTCCGCGTACCGGAAGTTATTTAGATCATTTACATAATCTCCCACAAACACGATCATTATGGATCGGATTAAAAAAATAGTTAGAGTAGCAGGGCTCATCCTGCTTATTATTCTTGCCTTATCAGGTATAGGCAT
>JAEUUB010000827.1 GCA_016787745.1 Cyclobacteriaceae bacterium | reverse complement strand
CGGTACGCTGGCATTGCCGGTAGGCAAACGCCATGTGTTGAAGATTGCCTATAGCAAAGGGGCGATTATTCGCATCGGTGCCAACTTCAGCACAATCTCGGTAGGGTGGACCACTTCGTGGTTTGCTAAACCAAAAACGAGCGAGCCGTAAACTTCATTCTGGTGAAATGAAGTTCTTACGTCCGTCCGGTCTTTCGACCTGACGGCAGTGGAACAATTTTCATTTCTATTTACTTCTAAAAATTACTTAGCATGAATCACGGCCTTTTACTTCTCCCCCAGACAACAAATGCTGCAAGCAATCCGAAAGAAAGGTTGATGGGAGGGCCTGCATTTCTCCACGCGTGATGTGGAATATTAATGCCATGATCATCGCGAGAAAAATCCAAAGCGTAAGGTAACGGTCTAAAAATCCAAGTTGCGTTTTATTACTCATACGTTTAGTTCTGGTTTAGATTTTACCAGTGAAAATGAGTAAAGAATTTCACGACCAATTTGATGAACTCTTTCGCTGTACTTAGTTGCTTCAAGAGGTGTTCCATCAAATTCTTTTGGATCATCATAGGTAAGTGCAATTCGTCCGGAGGCACCTAACACCAACGGACAATTTTCATCAGCATGTGAGCAGGTCATGATAGCCGCGAAGTCTTTATTGTGATTAAAGGGGTCATCGTATTTTTTTGAAAACGCGATCACCGGTTTTGCGTTCGGAGCAAAACGAACTTCATAAACGGGATTGTCTCCGGCTTTTGTTATCGAGATATTGAAGCCCGCTTCCTGCATGGCCTTCACGGCTCTAGGGTTAAAAGCCGTTGCCTCTGTTCCACCAGAGAAGCAAAAAACATTTTCAACACCATAATAATGTGCAGCGGCTTGCGCCCACAATTGTGAGAGATGACTTCTCCGTGAGTTATGCGTACAAATGAAATTCAAGTAGACCGGCTTACTGGCGTTGATTTTAGCTTGTACAAATTTTGTTAATTCTGCCAGCGTCTCTTTTCGCTCCGCGGGTATTTGATCAAATTCCTTTATTAATTGATCAATTTTGGTTTGAAGTGTTGAAAACATAAAATGGTGTTATCGTAATATTACGTTATCTATAAATAAAAAAATTTTAGCAGCAGTCGTTCTTCTTCACATACTTTGTGAAGAGATTGATAAAAATCTCTTTCGCCTCCTCCCACACCTGTTCATCGATACAGTAGTTTACTTTTGGGCCTTCTACTTCGCCTTTGATGATTCCGATCCTTTTTAATTCTTTCAAGTGCTGGGTTATGGTGGATTGTGAAAGTGGAAGTACATCGACCAGGTCATTACAAATACAGGTATTGTTGGTGAGCAAATGTTCAAGAATGGCAACCCGTGCCGGATGGTCAAACGCTTTGGCAAGATTAGCAATCTTGTTTTGGCGCTTTTTGAATAGCTCCGATTTTGTAATTCCCATAGCTTAATTGTAACGCAATATTACGATATAAGGTTTTGATTTTTAAAACTAGTTAATTTGGTTTGAGCTTAGAATGACGCCTCTATCTGATTCTGACTGACATTCATTCTTAATATTTCAGCAATCCGTATAAAAATAAAAGCCCAGAATTTGACATATGAGAAATGCGATGGCAACAGCATGGACTGTGAGTGCTGGCGTGATCTTTTGCGGCAAGGAAGTAGGAACACTTTATAATCTGCGGGGGGATGTGCGGTGGGCTACCTCACTTCAAATTTTAACTTTCCTTCCTTTGGTTCTTTGAAGGCATCACATGCTTCTAAGTATTGCTCCATTTCGTCCAGGCTTTCTTGCTTTAAGGTAGAACTGAAT
>JAEUUB010000735.1 GCA_016787745.1 Cyclobacteriaceae bacterium | reverse complement strand
TACGCCTGGTACTCCGGGTGGTTTAATGACTATGCTTGCGGAATACGGTACGATGAGCTTGAAAGAAGTTTTGGCTCCGGCTATGGAATTAGCATCAGGCTATCCTATAGAGGCACAAACAGCTAATGCCATCGAGCGCGGTAAGGAAAGGATAAAGGAATGGCCTTATTCCACGAAAGTATTTCTCCCTCATTTGGGACAGAAAAGAGAGGCTCCAGATGCCGGAGAAGTTTTTGTGCAGAAAGACCTGTTGGCCACTTTGCAAAAATTAGTGGACACCGAACAACAGGCCTTGAAAAAGGGAAAGAATCGTAAGGAAGCGATCTACGCTGCATACGACCGCTTTTACAAAGGTGACATTGCCAAGGAAATTGCACGCGGAACACAAGAACAGGGCGGACTAATTACAGAACAAGACCTGGCAAATTGGAAAGTTAAAATTGAGGAACCCACAACAACCAACTACCGGGGCATTGATGTTTATAAACTTCAACAGTGGACACAAGGACCTGCGTTGTTACAAACTCTAAACATTCTTGAAAATTATGATTTAAAAAGTATGGGGTATAATTCTACCCTGTACATTCATACGGTTTATCAAGCCATGAATCTCGCTTTCGCGGATCGCGATTTTTACTATGGTGATCCGGCCTTTGGCACACCTGCGCCCATGAATGTTTTGCTTTCGAAAGAATATGCAAAAGAGCGTATGAAGTTAATTAACCCCGAACGAAACGATCCCAATATTGGCCCTGGCGATCCGTATTCCTTTGAAGGAAAGCAAAACCCCTATCAGGATTTGTTGAAGAAGTGGGGGACGAGTCAGTCATCGTTGCAACGAAACAACCTGCACCCGGACGAAAAGTTTATGGAGGCATTTACAGCTGGAACAACTTCCGTAGAGGCCACTGATGCAGAAGGATGGGTAGTTTCGATTACACCCAGTGGGGGTTGGGTGCCAGCGTGCATTGCCGGAAATACAGGGGTAGGGCTGAGCCAGCGTATGCAGTCTTTTGTTCTCGATCCAAAGGAAAATCCCTTCAATGTAGTTGAGCCAGGCAAACGCCCTCGCGTTACTCTAACACCCAGCATGGCTTTGAAAGATGGGAAACCTTATTTGTCATTTGCCAAGCAGGCGGGGGATGAGCAGGATCAACTTTTGTTACAGTTCTTTTTAAACATGGTTGAGTTTAATATGACAGTCCAGGAAGCCTGTGAGGCTCCCAGCTTTAAAACTTTGCAGATGTACTCAAGTTTTGGGCAGCATGAAAAAAGTGCAGGCGGATTAACCTTAAACAGCGAAATGCCACCGTGGTCACGAAAGGAATTGACTCGGATGGGTTACCACTTAAATTATCAGGATCGAACCAGCGGACCAATAAATGCCATCTATTTCGATTGGGCTCATGGCACCTTCTGGGGTGGATCGAGTAACCATGGTGAGGATTATGGAATTGGATGGTGAGGTTGTAGTCCTGAGTACTTAGTTCTACTAACTACTCAGGACTAATTACTAATACGCTCTATCCACCGAGCCCGAACCGTAAACTTTTTTACTTACATTTTTGGTATTACCCTTATGCTTGATAACTCCACTCCCCAAAACAACAGCATCCAGGGTAGCTGAGGCAGTGAGTTCGCAGGTACCGGACCCGCTCATTTTGATTTTAGCGGTTTCTAATTCACAGGCAAATGCGTTCATGGTTCCTGACCCGCTCATAATAATATCATTGGTGGTGGCATATCCCTTTAAGGTTACATTTCCTGCACCACTAATTTCAGTTTTTAAATTGTTTCCTTTCAGGTCAAGTTCAATTCCGCCACTGCCAGCCACGGATAAACTCATATAATCAGAGGCAATGGAATTTTCAGAAATTATT
>JAEUUB010000729.1 GCA_016787745.1 Cyclobacteriaceae bacterium | reverse complement strand
AGGCTGATTGGGATTTGAAGGAATTATTTCATTAAGCGCTGGACGCGATTCGTTGCCGGGTGTGTAAGACAAAGCGGGCGCAACCTCCTCACAATTTTGAGGAATGTAACTGAAAAGTTGCTTGATCTCGTTTATACATTGTGCTTCGTTGGCACAGGCAAAATGTGTAACCCCGCTTTTCATACTATGCGTGGAAGCCCCGCCTAATTCCTCAGCGGTTACATTTTCGTGTGTAACCGTTTTCACCACGTTAGGTCCGGTAACAAACATGAAAGAAGTATTCTCAACCATGAAAATAAAATCAGTCATAGCCGGTGAATATACGGCCCCTCCGGCACACGGACCCATCACGGCTGAAATCTGAGGGATCACCCCGGATGCCATAACGTTGCGATAAAAAATATCAGCATAGCCACCCAAAGAAACTACGCCTTCCTGAATGCGTGCGCCTCCCGAATCATTAAGGCCAATGAGCGGAGCACCATTTTTCATAGCTAACTCCATAATCTTAACAATTTTTTCCGCATGCGTTTCAGACAGCGAGCCGCCAAACACGGTAAAGTCCTGCGAGAACACATATACCAATCTTCCCTGTATAGTGCCATAGCCAGTTACTACTCCGTCTCCCAGATAATGCTCTTTATCCAATCCAAAATCTTTGCTGCGATGCATCACAAATTTCCCGAGCTCCTCGAAAGAATCCTCATCCAAAAGTAATGTCACACGTTCGCGCGCGGTTAGTTTCCCCCTGCTGTGCTGTTGGGCAATCCGCTTTTCACCGCCCCCCAAAAGAGACTCCTGGTTTTTTCTTTCCAACTCATCAAACTTGGGTTGAAGGGATGTTGAGTTAATTATTCGTTTGGCCATACGCTACTCATTGATACTGTCAAATATAGGGATAGTTATGAGTGAAATGGTAACTTGTGCCAAGCGAAAAAAGAAAGCATGAAACGTGTGGCCATCATTGATATGGGAACCAATACCTTCCACTTGTTACTCGCTACAACGGGGGATAAAAAATTTACGATTACCCACCGGGAAAAGGTACCAGTAAAAATTGGTGTGGGTGGAATCAATCAGGGTCACCTTACCCCGGAAGGGGTGGAAAGAGCCCTTCGTGCCATGCAATCGTTTAAGCATACAATAACAAAAGCCGGGATCGATACCGTGTTGGCTTTTGGAACAAGTGCCCTGCGAAATGCGAACAATGGAAAAGAAATAGCAAAAAAAATCGAAGCGGAAACCGGAATTGAGGTGCAAATTATCTCGGGACTTGAAGAGGCCGATTACATTTATCGGGGAATTCGGGCAGCCATTAACCTGGGAACAGAAAAGTGCTTGATCATGGATATTGGTGGCGGAAGTGTTGAATTTATTATTGGTAATGAACAGCATAAATTCTGGAGTCGCAGTTTTGAGATAGGTGGACAACGTCTGTTGGAATTATTTCATCGTCACGATCCAATAACCCCTCAGGAAGTGAATGAATTGTTTTCCTTTTTTAAGCAGGAGCTCCAACCTTTGCTGGATATATTAAAAATTCATCAACCCAAAATACTGATCGGTTCTTCTGGCACTTTTGATACCTTAAGCGACATCTATTGTTTGCGAAATGATTTACCAGTACAAGAAACCCCTGAAACTCCCTTTCATATTAAAGCCTTTAACGGAATCTATGAGGAACTACTGGTGAAAGACCGGGCTGCGCGTCTGCAAATACAAGGCATGATTGAAATGCGGGTGGATATGATTGTGGTTGCCTGCTGCCTTATTAAATTTATGTTGAGTAGCCATGATTTTACTCATATCCGCGTTTCGTCTTATTCGTTAAAAGAGGGGGTACTGACATCTCTCCTTTCAAAATAAAGAAAGAGGTTGTATCAAAAGTCGAATAAGATTGAAATTCATTCAGGCCCTGAGCCGGAATACTATCATCCATTTAAAAAAAGGGATCGCGGGTCAGGCCCGCGATGACCAGATGACTTTTGATACAGCCTCTTCTTGTCTGCTAAAAAATTATAACTACAAGCCTGAAATCTGTTTATCCTTAGGATACTTTACTTCATACTTGTACGAAACCTTTTTTGTCTCATTTGGTTTGACTTCGAGTATCCACTCTAGTTTGCCGGTAGCCTTATTGTATTTAGCTCCACCCGTTTCCAAAACAGAAACTTCAATTTGAGTGTTTTGTGAAACCGGTACCTGATCTTCAATCGTTATACGGATCGGTTCGGACTTGGTATTCCGCACCGAAATCTCCCAGGCATAGCTCTCCTTTTTTGTAGAGCCCATAAAGCTACGGGAAGTAAGATCTTTCATCTTCTCGCGCTTCACCACAATTCTCTTATCGCGCCCCAGCGAAACAGCGAGTGTATCTTTAATGTTATTCGGATCGATATACGATTTCCCTACAAACGTACCTTCAAAGAATATATTCGCTTCGCCAGGCAATAGGTTAAAATCCTCCCAGCCGGTTGCCTTCGCAATTAAAAATGCGTCCGCATCCAATTTAGGCGCCACCGAGTAAATGTATTCCGACTTCATCTCATACAGGTGAATGTCAACCAACGTAGGTTTCGAAGCAGAAGATACTGTATAAGGCAATGAAATATCAAACTCTGTACTTAATGTAGTTTGAACTGTGTTTACATAGTCGGCCACCGATTGTGCTTCAACCTCAACATCAACAAGATCCTCTTTTTTCTCCATCATGGGAGCTGAACGGGATGCCATGCCTGCAGCCTTTGCCGATAAAGAATAAGACATTGGCTGATAGAAATCTAAAAACCAGGAAACAAGTTCAGGCTTTAAGCCGCTTTGATTAGGGTTAGCGGTGGACAATTTCAATTTTACATTTTTCCATTCCTCACCCGTTGCCTGAAACACATTCGCCTTGTAGCTCAATTGCACGGGGTTTTTTGTATTCGCTGCGCGTAAATCATAAATAGGGTACCATCCGGCATTCGCTACCACATAATTTATCTCCAGTTCAGCCGAACCAGCAACTTCCGTAGACACACTCACCACGATCTCGCTGGTGTTGCGATTATATAATTCATTTTTACTGTTTATTTGTGCATTCACGCGAACAATGTGTTCATTTAATTTTTTAATTTTTTCATCTTGCTTCATCCTTGTTGAAACGATATCACCTAACCTACTCCGATAAAAATCCGCCATGGCTTTTAGCTCGGCCACGGTTAAGTTTTGATTTGTCCCGCCAATTTTTTGATTGCTTAAGAGCATTTGCTCCTCCTTATTCAAAATTTCTTTCTGACTTTGTTCAAGCAGAACTTGCTTTTGCAAAGTGGAGAGGGAATCTTTCAAGGACTTCAGCTCCTTGGGCATGTTGAACTCATTTAAAAAGTTTTGTTGATGGCTGATCCCGAGAATAACAAAATTTCCCTTGCCCTTTACCTGAATGCTTCTGGGATCCAACTGCGATGTTAATCCCGTAACAACCACATTGGTTCTTCCGGCTTCCAACCGGGTTTTCGCTTGCCGGGTAACCTGAGCTTTATTCAGAAACACCGTTACATCCGAAATTTTTGAATCGACAGGTTTATCCGGTTGACCAAGGGCAACCAAAGAACTAAGTACTAAGGCCGATGATAGAAGTTGATTTTTCATGATTTTGAGTTTTTTAACTCTAGGATGCACGTGTGGGTAAATTTCCATATTGCTAAGCATAATTTTTATTAAAATCTTGAATATTGCCTTTAATCAAACACTTTTACAGGATGAATGATTTTGTTATTCCTTACCAACAACTCAGGCAATTTGCCATTGATGTTTTTCTTAAAATGGATTGCCCCAAATACGAGGCCAATCTGGCTGCGGATGTATTGTTAAACGCAGATCTGCGTGGTATTGATTCACACGGAGTCGCACGGTTGTCGGGTTATGTAAGGCTTTGGGAGGCTAAGCGAATTAACAGCAGGCCAGCTATCTCCGTTGTACACGAAACGCCCAGTACTGCAGTAGTAGATGGCGATCAGGGGTTGGGATTAGTGGTAGCCCCTAAAGCGATGGAGATTGCTATTGAGAAAGCAGAAAAAGTGGGAACGGGTTGGGTGGCCGTAAAAAACTCTAATCATTTTGGCATAGCGGGCCATCATGCCATGATGGCGCTCGGACACGATATGATTGGTATGGCGATGACAAACGCGAGCCCTCTGGTGGCCCCTACATTTTCTGTAGAACGATTGTTGGGCACCAATCCCATTTGTGTTGCCATTCCTGCAGGAAAGCAACCAGCCTTTGTAGCGGATTTTGCAACTACTACCGCGGCCAATGGTAAACTCGAAATTCTACAACGCAAAAATCAGGAAGCCCCCGAAGGATGGATACAGAAAAAGGATGGCAGTGTTTCTACAAACGCGAATGAACTGAAAGAGGGTGGCGCGTTGGTACCTTTGGGAAGCGACCGCGAGCATGGGAGCCATAAGGGATTTTGTTTGGGCGCGTGGGTAGATATTTTTTCCGCTGTATTAAGCGGAGCAAACTATGGACCCTGGGTTCCACCTTTTGTAAGTTTCCTGGCTCCTCCGGCTGATCCGGTGGGTGATGGCATTGGTCATTTTTTTGGTGCTATGCGTGTGGACGCCTTTCGGCCTGTGGATGATTTCAAGAAACATATGGACACCTGGATTACCCGGTTTAGATCAGCTAAAACGGTGGAAGGTCAGGATCGGTTAATTATACCCGGTGACCCTGAACGTGAAAGCGAAAAGGAGAGAATGATTTCTGGTATTCCGCTAAATCCAAAAGTAGCGCAAGACCTTAAAGAACTTGGCGTAAAATTCAATGTTGAGTTCTAAAACCCTGCGGTAATTCCAACCCGGAGAACCCACGGACTGCTGTAAGGGTAGTAATCGTTGCGCGAGGTTGGGTTGCGATAGGAGAAATTGTAAAGGGCCATGGCAAAAAATCCGGCTCGTCTGCCTATCGGCTGAAACAATCCTCCCCCTGCCATAAAGCTTGAGTAACTATTGCGAACGGATTGTCCTCCGTAGGTTACATACTCATAATTAAGATACTCATATTCGGTATGCAAAAATAAAGGACCATAAACCTGAAAGCGCAAGAACGGACTCACACCATAATCATGGGTGGAGACCGAAGGCGTTACGTATTTAAATTTTGTATACCTGTAAATAAAATTAAACCCTCCAGCCAACCGAGGTGTGATTTGGTAGCCAATAATAGGTGAAACCGAAATGAAATCGTATTGCGAACTAAAACTTAACCCAAAACCACCTCCGGTAAAAATTCGGTCTTTAAAAGCTGGCTTCTCATCCATAGGTTCTTCCCCCCATTGCGCAATCGCATTAATGGATACAAAGACCATCAGTACCAAGAATAAATTTTTCACTCTTCCTGAACAATAAAAATGTCTTCCGACTCTTTTTTCATCAAATACTTCTCACGCGCAAATTTTTCCAATAACTCTTTGTTGGTCATCAGTTCCTTCCGGTCTTTTTCTACTTCTTGAATTTTTTCCTGATAAAACTCTTTCTCGTTGGACAGCGTATTAATCTTATTGGTCATTTTAACACGGGAGATCAGATCGTTGGAATCGAGAAATAGTAACCAGACAAAAAAACAAAATCCGGTAACGAGATAAAAATTCCTAAAAGCGGGAGGTAATCTTTTGAGCATGAGTTTAAAAAATGGTTCTACGAAGATAGAAATTAAAATGGGTATTAAGCAAATCAGGCCCGAAGGCCTGATTTGTATTTATGATTTGAGCAGCGTCCATTCTTGATCAAATGCTACTTCCTGAGTTCCTTTATGAAAGGCCTTTAGCTTCATTGTGCTTTTCCCTTTCAAATATAACCGCACATCATATTTTTTTGATGTAGTCGGATCAACATAAGTGCCTTTACAAATATTAAAGAATCCTACCTTAAGATTTTCAACAACACGCGTTCCCAATATTGAGTTGTTCAAGTTATCTGCCCACACGACCGAGCCTTGGAAAACCGAGTCCACATCATACATCAGAATTCGAATATTGAGATGTTCGTTAAACCACACCCCAACAATACTGTGTTGAAAATCCGCACCCGAAAATTGCTCCCTAATGAGGAAGAGGACCAGACCTCCTGCAATTATTAAAATGAGAACAATCGCCATCGTCATTTCTGTTTTCATAATTCAGAGACACTACGTTTAATCGAGTATCTCCCTCCTCCTATCGACAAAAATCAAACACATTTGAGAGCTTCAAACAAAAACTTAAAAAAACCCGTTTTTGAGCCAGAAATGCCCATTTCCCTTCAGCATATTTATTTTGATTGACAAAACGGTTGTCAAACCGGGATTTAATTTCCCAAAAATGGAAATGGTAATTAGCGATGGAATTGGCCATTATCAAGGAGCCATCCAGGAATAATGGAACCGGATTATTTTAGATGACTTATTGTGCGGATTTAATCCATTGTAAAGCTGCATCAGAATCTGTAAAATACTCTACAACCAAGTCATCTTCAACATCATCTTCATCTTGAAAATCTTCATATATGGACGAGATCTTCTCGTTAACAACAAGCGCATAACGAAGTACGCCAAAGTCAATAACTTTTGGCATGAAGGTATAGTTGATCCAGCGCTGCAAATTTGCATTTGATCGGAATGGGTAATTGCGCGAATCAACCAATACAAAGGAGATTGAAAACTCTTTTAAATAAAGAAGAATTTTACCCAATTCCTCTATAACACCTTCTTCTGGTAGACCGCTACACGCTTTATGCCATTTAACATTCATAAGTTTATTTTCTGGCTCAACATCTATGGAGGAATACGGACTTGTGTAAACGTTCATACGCAATAACTAATTTAAGTTCACAAGATAACAGATACCCGATGACAATACATTCAAATTTTGGATAATTGAATATCTGTAAGATTTTTATCCAAACATGTTTTAGTATTTAAATTATCTTTGCCCGCCTATGGTTACCGTAAAAATTAATGATCTGGAGTTTAAAAAATTTATTCCAGCCTCCAAATTAGAAGCGAAAATTGCCGAACTGGCTCATAAAATTAATGAAGATTATAAGGGAAAAACCCCAGTGTTTCTTCCAATTCTCAACGGCTCGTTTATGTTTGCCTCTGATCTGATTAAGGAGATAAGGATTGACTGCAGAATTTCCTTTGTGAAAACATCTTCCTATGCGGGCACTTCCAGTACAGGCCAGCTTAAAACCTTAATTGGCCATGAAGAAAGCCTCTTCAATCAACACATAATTATTGTTGAAGACATTGTGGACTCGGGCCTTACCCTGGATAAAATTTTAACCGAACTCCGCGACCGGGGAGCCAAATCTGTAGAGGCCGTTTCGCTACTCCGAAAAAAACCGGCTCGCGAGAAAAATATCGAAGTTAAGTACGTAGGCTTCGATCTCGAAGATGAATTTGTGTTGGGGTATGGACTGGACTATGATGGACTGGGTCGTAACTACAAAGATATTTACAAAGCCTTTTCACCCAAATAAGATAGTTGGCTAATGCCTAATTGATCCTTATCTTGCCCCACTTTTACCTAAACCAAACTGTTAGCATGATTAATCTTGTTCTCTTTGGCCCGCCCGGGGCTGGCAAAGGCACACAAAGCGAGAAACTCATTCACAAATATGGATTTGTTCATATCAGTACAGGGGATCTTTTTCGGTGGCATACAAAAAATGACACACCCTTGGGTAGGCGAGTAAAGGAAATAATGAATAGTGGTTTGCTTGTACCTGATGAAATTACTATCGCAATGCTAAAAGAAGAGCTTGACAAAAATCCGAATGCCAAAGGATTTCTCTTTGACGGCTTTCCGCGCACAGTACCTCAAGCTGAAGCGCTGGATAAATTCATGAAAGATAATGGCACGGCCATTCATTATGTAATTGCCCTGGATGTTACCGAAGAAGAGGTTCGTAACCGAATTGCTAAGCGTAGAACAATCGATAATCGAGCCGATGATGAAGAAGATAAATTGAACAAGCGTATCAATGAATACTTTACCAAGACGATTCATGTACTTCCGTATTATGAAAGTCAGAAGCGTTTAAATACGGTGCATGGCATTGGTGAGGTTGACCAAATTTTCAAAAGTCTTTGTGAGATAATTAAAACGTAAATTCTATTTGTTATAGAACACGTGTTCAATCGTTATTCAAAATCGTAAATAGTAAATCCTGTGTCTTCCCCGAACTTCATCGACTATGTAAAATTCAACGGGCGTTCAGGACATGGTGGAGCCGGTTGCCGACATTTTCATCGCGAAAAATTTATAGAAAAGGGAGGCCCCGATGGTGGGGATGGGGGCCGTGGGGGTCACATCATTCTTAGAGGAAATGCGCAGTTGTGGACGTTGCTTCATCTCAAATTCAGAAAACATGTTTTTGCTGAGGCTGGCAAACCGGGGGAGGCTCAAAATTGTACGGGTGCTTTTGGCAAGGATATCATTCTTGACGTTCCACTGGGAACCGTAGCACGGGATTTCGAGTCGCAGGAACTGATGTGTGAAATCAATGAGGATGGCAAAGAGGTTATCTTGCTGCCGGGAGGCCGTGGCGGAAAAGGGAATTCATTTTTTGCAACCTCCACAAATCAGGCACCGCAACATGCACAGCCAGGAGAGCCAGGCGTTGACCAATGGATTATTCTTGAACTTAAACTGCTGGCAGATGTAGGCTTGGTTGGATTTCCCAATGCAGGTAAATCAACTTTACTTTCTGTAGTGTCGGCCGCAAAACCTAAGATTGCCGACTATGCCTTTACTACCCTTACACCCAACCTGGGGGTGGTAAAATACCGAGACGACCGATCTTTTGTAATGGCGGATATTCCCGGAATAATAGAAGGGGCTGCTGAAGGCAAAGGGCTGGGTATTCGATTTCTCAAACACATTGAAAGAAACTCTTTACTGCTGTTTCTTATTCCTGCCGATGCTAAAAATATTCAGAACGAATATGACATTCTATTAAACGAATTACGCAAGTATAACCCCGAATTACTTGACAAAAAGAGAGTGCTGGCCATCACTAAAAGTGATATGCTGGATGAAGAGCTAAAAACTGAATTAGCGAAGGAGGTACCCCCTAATATCCCTTCGGTATTTATTTCTTCCATTACCAACCAGGGAATATCCGAATTGAAGGACTTGATTTGGAGAGAATTGAACTAAGTCATTCTGACACAAATTCGACTATTGGCAAAATTCTTGTCATTTTTGCACCGCATTTTTAGATATCATGGAAAATAACGTACACCCCGATCACGAATTAGAGAAACCCAGCGATTTGACCGCAGAAACCCCTGAGGGCCAAACCGAAGAACCTGTTGAGGAAAAGAAGAAGGAAGAGTCAATAGATCCAATAAAGAAAATACAGGACGAATTGGCAGAAGCAAAAGATAAGTATTTACGCCTTTATGCAGAGTTCGATAATTTCAGACGCAGGTCGTCAAAAGAAAAACTGGAGATGATTCAGACCGCGAATGAGCAACTGCTTACCGCCCTGCTTCCCGTACTAGACGATTTTGAGCGTGCCGAAAAATCATTTAAAGAGAAAAATGATAAAGAGGCAGAGGGATTCTTTTTAATTCAGAATAAATTTAAAAAAACACTGGAATTGTATAGTGTAAAACCTATGGACATAAAGCCGGGCAGCGAATTCAATGCCGACTTGCAAGAGGCCATTACACAAGTGCCCGCTCCTGATAATTCTTTAAAAGGAAAAATTGTTGACGTTGTTGAGAAGGGATACCTGCTCAATGATAAAGTAATCCGATTCGCAAAAGTTGTTGTCGGTAATTAACACCCTTACGTAAGCACGATGTCCACAAAAAGAGATTATTACGAAATACTGGGTGTAGGTAAAAATGCCACCCCCGAAGAAATAAAGAAAGCCTATCGCAAAGTGGCCATACAATTTCACCCTGATAAAAATCAGGGGGATAAAGCAGCGGAAGAAAAATTTAAAGAAGCTGCGGAAGCCTACGAGGTGTTGAGCAGCGATGAGAAACGGGCGCAATACGATCGCTTTGGCCACTCGCGCCCGGGCAATGGGGGCTTCAGAGGCCACGACATGAACATGGAAGACATCTTCAGTCAATTTGGAGACATCTTCGGTGGGGGTGGAAGTCCTTTCGATAGTTTTTTTGGAGGTGGTGGCAGCAGAACCCGTCAGAGAAAGGGATCAAATCTGCGTATAAAACTCAAACTAACCTTAGAGGAAATTGCGAACGGCACCGAGAAAAAAATAAAAGTAAACCGGCTTATCCGGGCGGAAGGGGTCACATTCAAAAACTGCACAACCTGTGGGGGCACAGGCCAGCTACGCAAAGTAGTTAACACGATGTTAGGGCAAATGGTAAGCACAACCACCTGTTCTGCTTGTAATGGAGCCGGGCAATTAATTGATAAGCGCCCCCCCGGAGTAGATAACTCTGGCCTTGTTTCCAAGGAAGACATGATCACGGTAAAAATACCATCTGGAGTTAGCGAAGGGATGCAACTCTCCATGTCGGGTAAAGGAAACGAAGCTCCGGGCGGAGGGGTGCCTGGAGATTTGCTGATTCTGATTGAAGAGGTGGAGGATAAAGAGTTGAAAAGAGATGGCAACAACCTCGTTTATGACCTTCACATTACTTTTATCGATGCCGCATTGGGCACAAGTGTAGAAGTTCCTTCCGTTGGAGGAAAAGTTCGGATTAAGATTGAGCCGGGCACACAAAGCGGAAAAATATTGCGACTGCGGGGTAAAGGATTGAAAGACATTAATGGCTATGGCTCAGGAGATCAGCTCATTTATATTAATGTGTGGACTCCAAAAAAGCTAACAGCTGACGAAAAAGCTAAACTGGAAAGCCTTAGAAACGCACCTAACTTTCAACCTCATCCGGATGCCGGTGAAAAAGGATTCTTTGAGCGAATGAAAGAATATTTTGCCTAGAAGGAAAAAAGTCAAACTTTTTTATAACCCTGAACTCATTAACCCGTATAAATCCCTTACGGGTTATTTTTTTGTTACTAAAACGTGATGATTCCGTTAAACGACAAAAATTCAACCTTTCTTACATTCAAAAACTTGAACCTGATCTAACTCGTAAAAAGGGATATGTGGCGTTTGATTGTCTTGGCTTTAATGAGTGGCAGCACGGCTTTAACGGTCTGTGGCCAGATTAAAAAGCAATTTACCGTTGAGAAAACTCAACCCTGCGAGCGTGTTGACCTGAAGTTGCACGCTAAAACAGGCAATTGTTTTATTCGCCCCAGCAATAATGATGATATTCTGAATATTTACAGCAATCAAGAGTTGGATGAATACGCTCACTCATTCAGCAATGAAGTAAAGAACAACACCTGCTCCATTAACCTTTCCCTCGAACAAGAAAGTCAGCGAGGAGTAAGCCAAAAAATCTCCTATCAGGTATTTGGATCCGAAGAAAAACCCAGTGATAAATTTTGGAAGGTTTATTTGTCAGAAACCACACCCTATTCGCTGGACCTGGATTATGGTTTGGGCAACGCCAATATCGATCTCTCAGGCATGTCCATCAGCAAGCTTAAAATTCATACAGGTAGCGCAGATGTAAACATAAGTTACAGCACAGGAAATCAAAATAAAATTGAAATGGACACTTTCTGTGTCAAGGTCGATATGGGCTCTTTAAATGCTCGTCAGCTAAATCTGGCGCGTGCTAAAGTGGTCGTGGCCGATGTTGGTTTTGGAAATATGTTTCTTGATTTCAGTAACAAACCTAGTATCAGCAATCATGTAATTGGCAGCGTGGGTGCCGGTAATCTCATCATTCAACTGCCTGCTGAAGATGTTCCTGTTCTGGTTACAATTAACGACTCATGGTTGTGTAGCCTCAGCATCTCCCCTACGCTTAAAAAGATAGGACAAAATCGGTTCGCGAATGCAGCTTATACAGCAAACAGCAAAGATGCACTTGTCTTTGATCTTGATGTTTCGATGGGCAAAATCGTCTTTCGCGAAAAAAATCGCTAACAAACATTTTGGTATTGTTGAATTTGAGCCGGTTAAGTTCAGGTTCCTGCCATTCTATTGTTATTTTTGTTACTAACCATATTAACCAATCTAAATTCTGTGAATGCACTTATAACCCGCGATGTCACCAAACGCTATGCGAATCACACAGCTTTGGACCATGTAAATATTACCATTCCCGAAAAATCCATTTATGGTTTATTGGGTCCAAATGGGGCCGGTAAAACCACACTCATCCGGATCATCAATCAGATTATCAATATGGATGAAGGGCAAGTTGAAATCTTTGGCGAGCCCCTGCAAGAAAAACACATTGGGATGATTGGTTATTTGCCGGAAGAACGGGGCTTGTATAAAAAAATGAAAGTTGGGGAACAACTCCTTTACCTGGCACAGCTAAAAGGACTTAGTCGCAAGCAGGCGATGGATCGGATAAAAATCTGGCTCGAAAAATTTGAAATCAAAGATTGGTGGAACAAAAAGGTTGAAGACCTTTCCAAAGGTATGGCACAAAAGGTGCAGTTTATAAGCACCGTACTGCATCAACCCAAACTCATTATTCTGGACGAACCCTTTTCAGGGTTTGATCCGGTAAACGCCCAGTTAATCACGGAAAAAATTCTGGAGTTAAAAGAAATGGGGAGTACTATTATTTTTTCCACACACCGAATGGAAACCGTTGAATCCCTCTGCGATCATATCGCCCTGATTGATAAGTCAAAGAAAATACTGGAAGGCCCCAAGAAGCAGGTAAAGGATCAGTATAAGTCAAATACATTTATCGTTGAGCATCGTGGTAACAATTTTACCTTCCCGGTTGATCGATATGAATTAATTAATCAGAAACCGATGGAAGAGGACCTGTTCTCCTCTACGCTAAAAGCAAAAAACGGTATCAACGGAAATCAGGTAATTCGGGACCTGATTGAATTTACGGAAGTGCACAGCTTCCAGGAAAAATTGCCAACCATGTCGGACATTTTTATAAGCCTGGTGAAAGGTGACGAAGCGTTAAAGAAACATCTACAGGAACAAGCTTAACCCAAAAGACTTTTATTGTTATGAACAAAATTTGGTTAATTATTCAGCGTGAGTTTTTAAATAGGGTTCAGAAAAAATCTTTTCTGATAGCGACTATTCTGGTCCCGCTTATTTTTCCTGCCATCATTGGCGGATTGATCTTTATCATGATTAAAGAATCGGAATCCGCGAAAGCAGATACGGTGCAGGTGTTGGATGAAAGCAAGATGTTTACTTTCAAAAGCAACAAACGCTTTACATTCGTTCCGCTCGATCTCACCTTAGATCAAGCAAAGAAAGTCTATAATGAAACCGATGACTTTGCTTTGTTGTATGTTCCTAAAATCGACATTAATAAGCCCGAGGGAATTGCTATTTATACCAAGGCGAATCCCAGCATAGAAAAGGTGGGTGATCTCGAATCATCCATAGAAAATCAAATTCATGACCTGAAACTAAGAGAGTACAACATTGATGAGGTCACTTTAAAAAGTTTACGACCGAAAGTAAATCTCAAGCAATTCAATCTATCTGAGACGGGCGAAGAAAAATCGAGTAGTGCAGGTATTTTGTATGGGTTGGGATTTGTTCTGGGCATTTTGATCTACATGTTTGTTCTGATTTATGGTATCCAGATCATGCAAGGCGTTATTGATGAAAAAACCTCTAAAGTGGTTGAGGTGATTGTTTCATCCGTAAAACCCTTTCAACTTATGTTGGGAAAAATTATCGGTATCGCCTCTGTAGGGTTAGTTCAATTTACTATCTGGATTGTTCTTATTACGGTATTGTCATCCGGCACGTTGGCGTATTTTGGTTTGAAGATGCCACAAAAACAAGTGATGGAGCAGGTAACAAAGCAAATGGAAAAAGATCCGGAAATGAAACAAGCGGTTGATCAGCAAAACTCTAAAGTGGTTGAACTTTTAGGCAACTGGAGTGAATTACCCATGCTCAAGATCACAGTTGTATTTGTTTTTTACTTTTTGGGTGGCTACCTGCTTTACGGAGCTTTGTTTGCGGCCGTGGGTTCAGCCGTTGATTCGCAACAAGAAGCACAACAATTTCAATTTCCGGTAACAATTCCTTTGCTGATCGGTTATTTGGGTCTCTTTATGTTCATTCTGCGTGACCCGCACGGCTCCATTAGTTTCTGGTTATCCGTTATTCCTTTTACATCGCCCGTTGCCATGGTAGGTCGTATAGCATTTGGTGTGCCCCTTGAAGAATTAATTCTTTCCATGGCCTTGCTCATTGGTGGGTTCTTGCTCACCACATGGGTGGCTGGGCGAATTTACAGAGTAGGAATCCTTATGTCAGGCACAAAGGTAAGCTACAAGGTACTTGCCAAATGGTTTATGATGAAAGGATAGCCAGCCGTTAGTACTTTGCTAAAAAACCAGATTGCCTCGCGATCCGGTTTTTTTATTTAATTTCCATACTGATATGGCTAAAAAAATCACGTTGCCTGCCTCCATGGAGTTTTATCAGGACAACACGAAATTAAAGTGGATCATCCTGGTTGTTTCTGTTCTGATAAGTTTCGGATCTATATACTATACCAACGTATTGGTTGAGCAACTGAAAGAGCGCGAAAAACAGCAAGTGGTTTTGTTTGCCAAAGCGCTGGAGTACACCTTGGTAAATGATGATGGTAACATTGTATTTATAACAGATGAAATTCTGTTTAAAAACAAATCGATACCCGTTATATGGCTTACCAAAGACAATGAATATCAATACGTGAATATTGAAATGAATGAGACTTGGTCGGAAGAAAGAAAGAATGCTTTCTTACGGATGCAGGTGGAAGAAATGAAAGATTCGTTTGATCCCATTGAAATTGTTTTACGGGATGATAGCACCGGTGAAATTTTTGGAAAGCAATACGTCTACTACAAAAATTCATTCTTACTGACACAACTCATTGCATTTCCGTATATCCAGCTTTCCGTACTGGCCATCTTCGGTTTTATCTCATACCTCGCGTTTAATTACTCGCGCACCGCAGAACAAAACCAGGTTTGGGTTGGCTTGGCAAAAGAAACCGCCCACCAATTGGGTACACCCCTCTCCTCATTAATGGCCTGGGTTGAGGTACTTCGCGATGATCCCGAAATAAAAAATAAAGGTATTGTGGATGAACTCGACAAAGACATCCGAAAATTAACGATTGTGACGGAACGGTTTTCAAGTATCGGATCCACCCCTGTACTTAAAGACGAAAATGTAAATCAGTTAATAAATAATGTTGTGGGTTATTTGCAACCACGGGTATCCTCCAAAATTAATTTTGAAGTTTACACACTTTCCGAAACCATTCAGGCCCGTGTGCATGCCCCCTTATTTGAATGGGTTATTGAAAACCTTTGTAAAAATGCGGTGGATGCTATGGGTAGTTCGGGTACAATTGCCATAAAAATTCTCAGGGGCAGCGATCATAAAGTCTTTATCGATATTTCCGATACGGGAAAAGGAATTCCAAAAGCCCTTATAGCAAATGTTTTCAGGCCTGGATTCACCACCAAAAAAAGAGGTTGGGGCTTGGGATTAGCCCTGGCTAAACGGATAATTGAAATGTACCACGAAGGAAAAATTTTTGTGAAATCATCGGAAGAAAATCAAGGCACTACTTTCCGCGTAGAACTAAAAAGTGCCTAAAAAGCTTTACAAACCTCGCAGGTTGTACAACTCATTGATTATCAGTATTTGAATTACAAAACAACCAACGATGTCTGCGCTAACAAAACCCGTGCGTCAGTTTGTATTAACCCCGTAAAAAATTACTTTTGTGGCCGGATTTTAAACCCCATCTGGAGTTTAATCCAAATAACGGATAATCTTTAAAAAAATCTATAAATCAATGGCCAATAGCGGTAGAATCACCCAAGTAATCGGTCCGGTAGTAGACGTAGCATTTGACGAGCCCGGAACCAAACTCCCTAACATTCTTGATTCCCTGGAAGTAACAAAAGGAGACGGAACTTTAGTAGTACTGGAATGCCAGCAACACCTGGGCGAAGACCGGGTGCGCACAATCGCAATGGATGGTACGGAAGGGTTGGTTCGCGGCATGAAAGTAATTGATACCGGCTCCCCTATTCAAATGCCTATTGGCGAAGATATTAAAGGACGACTTTTCAATGTGGTGGGTCAGGCCATTGATGGTATTAAGCAACCTAAAGGAACCTCCTCTCTGCCCATTCACCGTTCCGCGCCTAGCTACGAAAATCTTTCTACTTCCTCGGAAGTACTTTTTACGGGTATTAAAGTAATCGATTTGATTGAGCCCTACTCAAAAGGAGGTAAAATCGGATTATTTGGAGGTGCCGGTGTGGGGAAAACCGTATTGATTCAGGAATTGATTAACAATATCGCCAAGGCGTACGCAGGTTTATCTGTATTTGCCGGTGTGGGTGAGCGCACACGTGAAGGAAACGATCTGTTGCGCGAAATGATTGAAGCGGGAATTGTTGATTATGGCCCAGAGTTTATGAAGTCGCTTCATGCGGGAGGATGGGATCTATCAAAGGTAGACCATGAGAAACTAAAAAATTCGAAAGCAACTTTTGTATTTGGTCAAATGAATGAGCCTCCGGGCGCACGTGCACGAGTGGCCCTTTCTGGTTTAACCGTGGCAGAATACTTCCGCGATGGAGATGGTCAGGGAAAAGGAAAAGACATTCTGTTTTTTATTGACAACATCTTCCGCTTTACACAAGCAGGTTCTGAAGTATCGGCTCTATTAGGTCGTATGCCTTCCGCGGTGGGATATCAGCCCACGCTGGCCTCTGAAATGGGCGCCATGCAAGAACGCATTACCTCTACCAAAAATGGCTCTATCACTTCGGTGCAGGCTGTATACGTACCGGCCGATGACTTGACTGACCCGGCTCCGGCAACCACCTTTGCGCACTTAGATGCCACAACGGTGTTATCTCGTAAAATTGCGGAATTAGGAATTTATCCGGCTGTTGATCCGTTGGATTCAACATCAAGAATTTTGCGTGCCGATATTGTTGGTGAGGAACATTACAACTGCGCCCAGCGCGTTAAACTCACTCTTCAGCGCTATAAAGAATTGCAGGACATCATCGCCATTCTGGGTATGGACGAATTATCTGATGAAGATAAACTTACTGTTTCCCGTGCCAGACGTGTGCAACGTTTCTTGTCACAACCTTTCCATGTTGCCGAAGCCTTTACAGGCTTGAAAGGCGCCTTGGTTGATATCAAAGATACCATCAAAGGATTTAATATGATTATGGATGGGGAAGTAGATCATTTGCCCGAGATGGCTTTTAACCTGGTAGGAAGCATTGAAGACGCCATTGCCAAGGGTGAAAAAATGACCGCTGACGCTTCCGGTAAATAACATACAAACCAGGAAGTAGAGGTATTAATTCGAGAACTATGCATTTGGAAATAATTACACCTGAAAAGAAAATTTTTGAAGGCGATGTTGCTTCGGCTACCTTTCCCGGAGAGGACGGATCTTTTCAGATTTTGAATGATCACGCACCCCTGGTTAGTCTGTTGAAGGAAGGTGTTGTGGAGTATAAATCAAATCAACTTTCTGAGAAACTTCATATTACAGGAGGTGTAGTAGAGGTATTAAAGAACAAGGTTATCCTGCTTGCTGACGGGCTGAAGAAATAACCAGAGCAAAGCTGATAAATAAAAAAACCCGATTTGCGAATCGGGTTTTTTTATGATCGGATAGTTAGGTTACTGCCGGACAATCCACTTAACAAAAAATACAACACCAATAAGCATAGAAATTCCACCGATAACCCAGAATACATCGCCACCAATAATGAGGGCTACAACACCCACGGCTCCAAAAATTGACGCCAACATTAAATCTTTGTCCATGGCGTTTGTTTCCTGTGTGGATGACGGAGCCAGTTTGGCTTTATGCTCTTTTACCGTTGATTTAATTTCCGTTTTAATGTGATTGCGAAGTGCCCTGCGCTCTGTCTTAGTCATTTGAACATACGTCTTGCGAACTTCCACAGGTTTGGTCTCTTCTGTTTTAATTTCTAAAGGAGCTTCGGAGACACTGGCAACCAAAGTGGCCGGATCGATAACAGCAACGGGCGCTTCTGTTGGCGTTACCACAGCATGATATCTCCCGGGAGTATCATATGAATTAAAACTTGCAGTGTATTTAGGTCCTGAACACGCAGCCAAGAGAACCAAAGCAGTCAATAAGTAAGTAATTTTTTTCATCTGAAGGGGGTTTATTTTTTAAAGTTAGACATAATTCGATTGAAAAAACGTTTCTCAAAATCCCAAAAAAAACGGAACTGACCAAAAAGAAATCCATAAAACAAGAGAAAAAGATTATAAACAGGAAAAATAAGAATCCAATAGGTTACGCTTGCCCACAAAGGTTTGTCGCCAGCGGGAAACCAATATTCAAACAAGGGCTGCTTGATAAACAATACCGTAAAACCGGTACATGCAAAAACGATCAGGATTAAAACAACCTGGGCTAAGCTATTTACTTTCCACCGTGCCTGTAATTTATTAAGCCAACTCATACATTTTACGCCTCAAGATACTAAGCTATAGATCAAGAAAAGGATTTCCATAAATCATTTTTTGGTACTTGCGCCAAAACCAACAGCGGCTCTCTCTTTACAGGATGAACGAACTCGAGTTGCCGTGCATGCAGGCCGATGCTTGCATCCGAAGCAGGGTGGGGATATCCGTATTTCAAATCGCCAACAATAGGGCAACCTATAGAAGCAAGTTGTACCCGGATCTGATGCGGTCGGCCGGTAATGGGTTTAACTTCGAGTAAGTAAAGTCCCGATCGTTCCTGAATTAATTTGTAGCTCAATTCTGACCGTTGGCCTTTTGGATTTTCGCGGGCATACGCTGTTGTCTTATTCTTCTTTTCATCTTTCACTAACCAGTGTATCAAATTATCCGCATGCTTGGGTGGCCTTGATGCAACAATTGCCCAGTAGGTTTTTAACGTTTCCCGATCGCGAAATAAAGTATTCATTCGTTCAAGTGCTTTGGAAGTACGCGCAAATGCGACTACGCCACTAACTGGTCTATCAAGGCGATGTACCACACCCAGAAACACATCTCCCGGCTTTTTATATTTTTCTTTGATATACTCTTTGCCAAATTCTACCAACGGCCGATCTCCGGTAGCATCGCCCTGCACCAACATACCTGCCGGTTTATTAATTATCAGCAGGTGATTGTCTTCATATAAAACCTGTAGGGGATTAATCATAAAACTTTGTAAGTTAGAACCGGATCTAGAACAAACAAAAACGCGATGACAAAACATGGATTCCTGCTATTCCTCCTGGCGCTTACCGCCTGTGTCCAGAAACCCTCCCTCGATGAGCTAAAAAAATCTATTGAAGCGAAATTAGCCGATCAACCAGGAACCTATGCCGTAGCCTTTTCTAATCTTTCTTCTAACGAGCATTTATTTATTAATGAGCATGAGCTCTTTCATGCCGCCAGCACCATGAAAACACCGGTAATGGTAGAAGTATACAAACAGGCCACTGCTGGAAAGTTTTCACTTAAAGATTCGATTATTATTAAAAATGAGTTTTTCAGCATTGTGGATGGCAGTCTCTATTCATTAACTCCCGATAGTGACAGTGACACATTGATCTACAAACACTTGGGCGAAAAAAGAACAATTTATTCGTTGATGTATGATATGATTATTATCAGTAGCAATCTGGCAACCAATCTGATCATTGATTTAGTCGATGCAAAAAATGTAACAAAATCGCTTCGGGAAATTGGGGCCAAGAATATTCAAGTGCTGCGCGGTGTTGAAGACGGAAAAGCATTTGCCGCAGGGCTCAATAATCAGGTAACTGCCTACGATTTAATGCTGCTGTTTGAAAAAATTGATGCTGAAGAAATTGTAACCAACGAGGCCAGCATGGGGATGGTGGATATTTTATTAGATCAACGATTCAACGAAATCATTCCCGCCAAACTACCCACCAACGTAAAAGTAGCTCATAAAACAGGATCGATTACAGGTGTGCAGCATGATTCTGGAATTGTTTATCTGCCGGACGGTAAAAAGTATGTACTTGTTCTTCTCTCAAAGAATCTACCGGATGCCGATGCGGGAGTTGCCGTTCTTGCCGATATCTCAAAAATGATCTACGACTACGTAAACTGATTCACAGGTCAATCCTTGAACTCTGAAGTAAAATGAAAATTTATTTCGGGAAAATTATCTTGCACCATTTGCAACCAGGCGCGTGATTCCGCCATAAACACCAATTTGCCATCCTTATCTCTGGCAATATGGCGCTGCTTTGAATCCAGAAATTCCTGAAGTTTCTTTTCGTTTTTGCTACTTATCCAGCAGGCTTTATAAATATTCTGTGCCGCAAAATCGGCCGAAGCGGAATATTCATTCTTCAATCGAAATTGAATGACTTCAAATTGCAGGGCACCCACCACGCCTACAACTTTTCGGTTACCCAACTCATAGGTAAACAATTGGGCTACACCCTCCTCCATCAACTGAAGCAATCCTTTTTCAAGCTGCTTGGTTTTCATGGCATCCTTGTTTATCACCTCTTTGAAAATTTCGGGTGAGAAACTGGGGATACCCGTATACAACATCTTTTCTCCCTCCGTCAGTGTATCGCCTATTTTTAAATTTCCCGTATCATAAATACCTACAATATCGCCTGGCCAGGCCTCCTCAACAGTTTCGCGATCTTGTGCCATAAAAGCGGTGGCATTGGAAAAACGCACACTTTTATCCTGTCGTACATGATAATAGTTGCTTCCACGCTCAAACTTGCCCGAACACACCCGAATGAAAGCGATCCGGTTCCGATGCCGCGGATCCATGTTCGCGTGAATTTTAAAAACAAAGCCTGTAAATTTTTCTTCGGTTGGATCAACCACCCGTGTGGTGGTGGCCCGTGAAATAGGCGATGGAGCAATTGTAATAAATGTGTTAAGCAGTTCCTGTACGCCAAAATTGTTTACGGCACTTCCAAAAAAAACGGGCGCTACCTCACCCCGTAAATAATCGTTTGTGTCAAATTCAGGATAAACGCCTTCCACCAATTCAACATCTGCGCGCAATTGATTCGCATAATTTTCCCCAACCAGTTTATCCACTTCTTGACTTTGAATATCCGTAATCTGAATGCGCTCTTGCACCGTAACTTTGCTTGGCGTAAATAAACTCAGATTTTTTTCATACAAATTATAAACCCCCTTAAAGGTTTTTCCCATACTAATAGGCCAGCTTAAGGGTCTTACTTTAATAGCTAATTTTTCTTCTATTTCATCCAGTAAATCAAAAGGGTCGCGACCTTCCCGATCTAACTTATTAATGAAACACAAAACCGGAGTATTTCGCATGCGGCAGACTTCCATTAATTTTTCTGTCTGCGACTCAACCCCTTTTACACAATCAATCACTAAGATAACGCTGTCTACCGCAGTAAGCGTACGATACGTATCTTCTGCAAAATCCTGGTGACCTGGAGTATCCAGCAGATTTATTTTTATGTCGTTGTAGTTGAAGCCCATTACGGAAGTAGCAACAGAAATTCCCCGCTGCTTTTCTATCTCCATCCAATCGCTGCGCGCATGGTCTTTTATCTTCGATGATTTAACTGCACCTGCCTTTTGAATGGCCCCTCCATAAAGCAATAACTTTTCAGTAAGCGTAGTTTTTCCGGCATCCGGGTGGCTGATGATACCGAAGGTTCTCCTTTTGTTAATTTCTTGTTCCTGTGTCATGATAAAAACGAGGCGCAAAAGTAACTAATTTGAGTATCTTGTTGCTCTTTAAGTTCAGCTACTTTTCCACCTCAAAATTAAATTCAACCCAAACCAACCGAGTTATGGAGTACAGAAAATTTGGTAGAACGAATTGGCAGATAAGTGAAATTGGCTATGGCATGTGGGGTCTCGCAGGGTGGAAAGAAACGGATGACGCAGAAGTAAGCAAAGCACTTGACCGGGCGATAGAACTGGGTTGCAATTTTTTCGATACTGCGTGGGGATATGGTGCTGGAGTAAGTGAGCAGATTTTAGGAAATCTTATGCGCCAGCATACAGATAAAAGATTGCATTTTGCTACCAAAATCCCACCCAAAAATTTCAAGTGGCCATCCAAAGCAAATTACACGCTTGACGAATGTTTTCCCGCATCCCACATTGTAGAGTACACGGAAAGAAGTTTAAAAAATCTGAATGTGGATTGTATCGACCTACAGCAATTTCATGTTTGGGAGGACAGCTGGGCCCACCATGAGGAATGGAAAAAAGCGATTGAAAAGTTGAAGGCTGAGGGAAAAATAAAACACATAGGCATTAGTGTAAACCGATGGGAGCCAGACAATGTACTTAACACATTAAAAACAGGCCTAATCGACTCCGTTCAGGTGATTTATAACATCTTCGATCAAAATCCCGGAGACAATCTTTTTCCGCTGTGCCGCGAACTGAATGTTGGCCTTATTGCGCGGGTTCCCTTTGATGAGGGAACCCTTACGGGTTTATTAACCAAAGATACGGTGTTTCCGGAAGGAGATTGGCGGGCAACCTATTTTGTGCCTGAAAATCTTAATGCCTGTGTTGATCGTGCAGAAGCTTTACGACCGCTTATACCTAACCCGATGACCATGGCCGAAATGGCCTTACGATTTATTTTATGTAATGAGGATGTTCATACCATTATACCGGGCATGCGAAGAATAAAACACGTAGAGGCAAATTGTAAGGCGAGCGATGGCAAGAAACTGGCTTCAAGTCTGCAAAAAGAATTGAAAGGCCACCGATGGGATCGGACACCCACAAAATGGTCACAGTAGATAATTCTGCCACTCTGTCACTTTTCTCGGTTAAATCCCCCTTGGCATAACCCTTGTTCAAGAGTTTGTGTCGAATTAAAAACTGTAATCAAAAACTGATCATATCATGGGAAAAATTATTGGAATAGACTTAGGAACCACCAACTCGTGTGTTGCCGTAATGGAAGGCAATGAACCTGTGGTGATTGCCAATAGCGAAGGGCG
>JAEUUB010000671.1 GCA_016787745.1 Cyclobacteriaceae bacterium | reverse complement strand
GCAATTTCTTTATTGCGTTCCTCCAAATCGGCTTTCAATTTCTTGATCGTAGCAGACAATGCATTGGTATTCCCTTTCGACTTTTTGAGTGACTTCTCAAGATCTTCAATTTTGTTTTGGGTATCCTTCACATAGTTATTGATGTCCTTCATACGAGCCGTGTAGTTATCGTAGGTAGTACCTTCCACCATGTTAACCCGAAGCACATTACGATTAGCATCAATGGAGTCCATCAATACAGTAACCTCCTGAAGAGTTTGTGCAAATTGCTGGCTTGTCTGCAATTCATTTTTCAATGAATCTACTTGCGATTTTAATTTTTCGGCTTCGCCACCACAACTCATCATGGTAGCAGCAATGGTGCCTACAAAGAATAATTTTTTTAGCATAACAGTTGTTAGTTTTAGAGTTTAGTGAGTCAAAATTACGGGGATTAATTTGCTTCCGGGTTGGAAGAACAAAAAATAAATTCAAATCGAATGAAATCCTTCGACAACATGTAAATTGCAGCCCTTTTAAGGACAGAATTTTCTTTAAATGCCCAAATTGATTAACACGCGCACGCGTATCGCAGACCTGGGCAAACCCCGAGTCATAGTAATTGGAGGGGGGTTTGGGGGTCTTGAGGTAGTGAAAGGGCTCAGAAAGTTCAAAGTGCAAGTAGTCCTTTTTGACAAGCATAACCATCACACATTTCAACCTTTACTATACCAGGTAGCCACCTCCGGGCTGGAGACCAATTCCATTGTAGCTCCTTTCAGAAAAATGTTTGGATCCTACCAGGATTTTTATTTTCGACTAGGAGAAGTTAAAAGAATTAATGCCGAAGAAAATTCTATTGAAACATCCATCGGCTCTGTTAAATACGATTACCTGGTAATTGCTACGGGCGCTGTCACCAATTTTTATGGCTTACACGAAGTTGAGAAACTCGCCTCTTCCATGAAGAATATTGTAGATGCCACCAAGCTGCGCAATAAAATTATAAGGCAGTTGGAATATGCCTTGCTTACCGAAGATCCGGAGGTGATGAATAGCCTGATGGATTTTGTAATTGTAGGCGGAGGCCCCACGGGGGTTGAACTTTCAGGAGCACTTACCGAGTTAAAGAAAAATGTTTTTCCCAATGATTATAAGGAACTCGACATGCGCGCGATGGACATCCATTTAATTGAAGCTTCGCCCCGATTATTAAATGGCATGTCGCACCAGGCCGGAGAAAAAGCGTTGCAGTTTTTAACCGAAATGGGCGTGAAAGTCCACCTGAATACAGCGGTAAAATCGTATGATGGGTATGAAATACTTTTGAGTACAGGAGAAACCCTTATTTCAAAATCTTTAATCTGGGCAGCCGGGGTAAAGGGTAATCCGGTGGAGGGTATAGACCCCCAAGTTATTGCACGAGGAAATCGATTACAGGTAGATGAATTTAACCGGGTAAAGGGGTACAACAATATTTTTGCCATTGGCGATGTAGCCTTGATGGCGGGAGATCTTAAATCTCCGTCAGGTCATCCCATGATGGCTCCTCCGGCTCAGCAACAGGGAAGACTTCTTGCTAAGAATTTGAAAAATCTAATTGTTAACAAGCCTCTTAAACCGTTCCGGTATTTCGATAAAGGATCGATGGCCACCATCGGTCGCAACAAAGCCGTTGTAGACATGAAAGGAATCCGGTTTCAGGGATTTTTTGCATGGTACGTTTGGATGTTTGTTCACTTAATGTCCATTGTAGGATTTCGAAATAAAGTGTTTACTTTTTTTAGTTGGATGTGGAATTACTTTACTTTCGACCGCAGCAATCGACTGATTATTGGACGAAATGAGGAAAAGATAAGCCAGGAAGAGTTGAACAAGCAACCTATGTAATGGATACAAAAGATTCCAGGTATCAAAAAGTATCGGCTGCGGGAATTTTAATTGCCATGGGTATCATCTATGGTGATATCGGTACATCCCCGCTGTATACCCTCCGGTTTATTGTAGGCGAACATGTGATAACCGAGGATTTGATTTTTGGTGGATTGTCTTGCGTGTTCTGGACACTCACCTTAATCACAACCATCAAGTATGTTTACCTGGCGTTAAATGCTGATAACAAGGGCGAAGGTGGAATTTTTGCACTCTATGCATTAGTACGCAGGTATAAAGCTCAATGGGTAATTTTTCCAGCCATCATTGGCTGCTGTACCCTGATAGCCGATGGATTTATCACACCGGCCATCAGTGTTACCTCTGCTATCGAAGGATTGCGGTCTCTCAATCCAGATATCACAGAGCAAACTATCATCACCATTGTAATTGCCATTCTATTAGCCCTATTTCTTTTTCAGCAATTTGGAAGCAGCGTGGTGGGCAAAACCTTTGGTCCGGTTATGCTGATTTGGTTTCTATTTATCGGGTCCATCGGGCTATTTCACTTAGCAGGTAATCTCTCGGTATTAAAAGCCTTAAATCCCATTTACGCCTATCATCTGTTGGTAGAATATCCGGGCGGTTTTTGGATTTTGGGGGCCGTATTTTTATGTACCACCGGGGCAGAGGCTATGTACTCCGATCTAGGGCATTGTGGAAAGAGTAACATCCGGGTAGGCTGGATCTTTGTAAAGATTTGTTTACTCTTAAGCTACTTTGGCCAGGGTGCGTGGTTATTGGAACATCAGGGGACAAAATTAGAGGGAGCAATTCCTTTCTTCGAAATTATGCCTCAGGTTTTACTATTCTTTGGGGTGATCATTGCCACCATGGCAACCATTATTGCCAGTCAGGCATTAATCTCTGGAACATTCACGCTGGTAAATGAGGCCATGAAGTTAAAACTGTGGCCCGCCACCCGGGTTCGCTATCCCAGCCAATTAAAAGGTCAGATTTATATTCCCTCTATTAACTGGATTCTGATGTTTGGGTGTATTCTGGTCGTGCTGTATTTCAAAGAGTCAGATGCGATGCAATCAGCCTATGGCCTGGCTATCACCTTTGATATGCTAATGACAACGTCCTTATTGGTTTATTATTTTTCTACGTCAAAAAAATCAACTGTACGAACTTTCTTAATCGCTCTTGTTTTCTTTTCTATTGAAGGATCCTTTCTCGTTTCGAACTTAAGCAAGTTCAGCCACGGGGGTTGGTTTTCATTTTCTATTGCGTTCCTGTTTTTTCTCATGATGTATATCCTTTTGCGTGCCCGCATATTGCGCGACCGGCATACAGAATTTGTTGACTTAAAACATTATGTCCCCTTAATACAGGATTTGCAAATCGACACTTCGGTACCCAAAGAAGCAACGAACCTGGTTTACATGGCCGTTGCTAACAGCAAGCGGTACATTGATTCGAATATTATTTATTCCATTTTTAAGAAGCGACCTAAACGGGCCGATGTATATTGGTTTGTTCATGTGGATACTGTGGATAGCCCGTATACATCCAAGTATTCTGTGGACACGATCATTCCAAAAAAATGCTTCTTTATCCGGATCAAATTAGGATTTAAGTCCGATCACCGGGTGAATTTACTCTTCAATAAAATTTTGCATGACATGGCCGGCTCGGCCGAAATAGACTTAACGAGTCATTACGATTCCCTTCAAAAGCACAGCATGCCTGCCGACTTTAAATTTATCATGTTACACTCGTTGGCCTCGGTGGATAGTGAGATCTCAACTTTCGACAACTTAATAATTCAGGGATATCGCTTTATTAAAAAACACAGTCTTACCACGGAAGAAATGTATGG
>JAEUUB010000667.1 GCA_016787745.1 Cyclobacteriaceae bacterium | reverse complement strand
TTTTACTGCGCCTTTAGGCGGAGGCAATTCAAATTTCTTAATGGTAGTTGTGGCTTCTGCTCCCTGAGGCTCTACAACTTTTAGTGGTTTGGTTCGTGCGGACATAATGCCGCGCATGTTAGGGATCTTCCATTCAGCAATGGGTTCCTGACATCCGGCAACCAAAGGCAGAGTCGCTTCTACTTGTTCTTTACCCCCTTCAATCTCAACCGACATCTTGACTTTTGTACCCTCCAGATCCAGTTTCATTACCGGAGAAACCGAAGGCAGGCCAAGCATTTCACCTACCATAGCATGCACAACACCGCTGTTATAATCGATAGATTCACGGCCCATTAAAATAAGGTCATATCCTTTTGCATGGGCAGCAATTTGTGTAGCAACCAGAAATGATTCCGCAGGCTCCATATTGATACGAATTGCGTCATCCGCGCCAATGGCTAATGCCTTACGGATGGTGGGTTCAGTATCTGCTAACCCAACATTCAACACAGTAACGGTTGTACCTGGTATTTGTTCTTTTAATTCAATGGCCCTTGCGAGCGCATAGTCATCATACGGCCCAATAATAAACTGAACCCCCGTAGTATCGAACTTGGTGCCGCTGTCTATGAAGTTAATTTTGGAAGTTGTATCGGGTACGTGAGAGATGCAAACAAGTATTTTCATAAGTATTCAAAAAAGTGAGAATCAAAACTTTATCTATTTCCGTCTAAATTTGGGCTCAAGATAAAGGATAAATCTTAAAATGGGTATCTAATAGCATGAAAAACAATGAACCTACTACGCATTAAAATATTAGAGCAATTTCTTAAGGATGACCCTACTGATCCTTTTAGTCTTTATGCCCTGGCCCTTGAATTCAAAAATCAAGATTCAAAAAAAGCAAAAGAACTATTTGATCAATTATTGGAAAAGCATCCCACTTATCTACCCACCTATTACATCGCTGGGGATTTCTATGTTGCGCAGGGTAACCCTGATCGGGCTATTGAAATCTTAAAGAAAGGTCTGGCTTTGGCACGGCAACAAAAAGATGCGAACAGTACCCGGGAAATTTCTGCTGCCCTACAAAACCTGGAAGATTAAATCTGAAAAACAATTTTGCCCACTTTATTTGATTTGGTGATATCCGGGAAGGATTCAGCAATCTTCGAAAAGGGGCGTATCGAATCAATCAACGGCCGGAGCTGATGCTTGCTGACAAAAGTTAACATTTCACTAAACTCATGATCGCTGCCCATAGTGGTTCCCAAAAGGGAAAGCTGGTTCCAAAACATCCGGTACAAATCCAACTTTGAAGGAAGTCCATTGGTGGCACCATAAAAAACTATCTTGCCTCGGGGTTTCAGCACTTTAATGAAACCATTGATCTGATCGCCCCCGGCACTATCAATCACTAAATCAAATCCGCCTTTTGTTTTCCATAAATCGGGATAAGTAGCTTGCTTCTTATAATTGTAGGCGCCCCGGGCTCCTAGTTTTAACGCCTTTTCAATTTTTTCATCGCTCCCTGAACTTACATATACATTGGCTCCAGCTGCCTGGGCAAACAAGAATGCGAATTGTGCCACTCCGCCTCCGAAACCGGAGATCAGAACGTTTTGTCCGGAACGCAATTCGCCTCTGCGAAACAAAGCCCGAAAGGCAGTAAGACCACCCAAGGGTAAGACAGCCGCTTGCAAAAAGTCTAAATGAAAAGGTTTATGATGCAATCGGTCAATGGGAACCACAACATATTCGGCAAATGTTCCATCCGTAGGCATTCCCAAAATAGTATACCGCGCTGATTGCACTTCCAAATCCGAACCCCAATCAATGTTTGGATTAATGACC
>JAEUUB010000259.1 GCA_016787745.1 Cyclobacteriaceae bacterium | reverse complement strand
AAAACTAAAAGAGGTACTACCGGAATTTTTGGCTAAAGCCAATGCCAGCCCTAAATTTTCTTTTGTTGATCTTGACCTGAAATTTAATAAACCGGAAATAAGCATTTCCATTGATCGGGACAGGGCAAGAAATCTGGGTGTAAACGTACTGGATATTGCCCAAACCCTGCAACTCGGTTTAAGTGGCTCCCGATTTGGTAATTTCATTATGGATGGCAAGCAATACCAGATTATTGGGCAAGTGGAAAGAGAAGACCGCAACGAGCCATTGGATTTAAAAACACTCTATGTTAAGAACAAACGCGGAGAGCTCATTCAGTTAGATAACTTAGTAACCTTCCAGGAGCTCAGCAGCCCTCCTCAGCTATATCGTTTTAATCGCTATTCCTCAGCAAAAGTTAGTGCGCAGTTAGCCAACGGCATTGCCCTTGGTGAGGGTATTGAAGAAATGGAGCGCATTGCAGACGAAGTTTTAAATGAATCATACACCACAAGTTTGGATGGTGCCTCGCGCGAGTTTTCCGAAAGCTCATCGAGTATCTATATCGCGTTCGTAATTGCCCTCGCAATTATTTATCTGATTTTGGCAGGGCAATTTGAAAGCTTTAAAGATCCCTTAATTATTATGTTTACTGTTCCACTCGCTTTGGCGGGAGCGCTCATTTCGCTATGGTACTTCAATCAATCGCTCAATATTTTCAGTCAGATTGGAATCATTATGTTGATTGGCTTAGTTACGAAAAATGGAATTTTGATTGTTGAGTTTGCCAACCAGCGCAAAGAGCAAGGAAAAAAATTATTAGAGGCGGTTACCGAGGCTGCGGAGTCCCGATTCCGACCCATTATTATGACAAGCCTGTCAACCATTTTAGGTATTCTCCCGATTGCCTTGGCATTAGGAGCAGGCTCGGAAAGCCGTGTATCTATGGGCATTGCTGTTATTGGAGGTATGGCATTCGCCACCGTACTTACTCTTTATGTTATTCCGGCTATCTACTCGTATGTAAGCAGCAAGGATGCTAACGTAGTTACACACTAACTGTTGATTTGTTTTTTTATGAAATGGTCATGCAAATTCTTTCCACCAACCGAAATAATAATTTGGACCATTCCATGCCTGCGTGCCAAAATGCACTACGGCATGCAGGGATGTGACCATTAAAAAATTAGAAATACACATGAAAAGAGTTTTCTTGATAATCCTACTTGTATCAGCAACTTCCTTTGGCTATACTCAGGACACATTGAGCCTCGCACGTGCTATCCAAATTGGGTTACAAAACAATTTTGATGTACAAATCGGAGCCCTTAATCTGGATTTAGCCAAAAATAATAATACCTGGGGGCAGGCTGGCTTGCTTCCGAGTATTAACCTTACGGCTAACCAACCCAACAGTATCGTGCAGCGAAAGCCGGCAAACCCATTTGCCGTGCCGGGTAAAAACGTTTCTGATAACCTGAACGGTATTTTAGACGTGCAGTTTACCCTTTTTGACGGGTTCGCGGTTAGGCTCACAAAAGAGAGGTTGGAGAAATTAGAAGAGCTGACGGGGGGCAATGCGCAGTTTATAATGGAAAACACCGTGCAGGGAATTATACTGGGTTATTACCAGGTTCTTTTGCTAAAGGAACAGCTTAATGTATTGGTAAGAAACAGAGAGTTCTCAAAAGAGCGTTACGACTACATCAAACTTCGCAAAGAACTAGGCGGAGCTATTACATTCGATGTTTTGCAGGAGCAAAATAATTACCTGACGGATTCGGCCAGCGTATTGCAGCAGGAGATTCTACTTAAAAATTCCGTTCGCAATCTTAACGTATTGCTGAATGAAAATATTAATAAAACCTATCAACTAACTGACCCAATCCCCTTCGAAAGCGAAAAATACAGATATGAAGATTTGCGGGATAAAATGTTTAGCTCCAATACAAACCTAAAGAATCAATACATCAGCCAGGAGCTTTTCCGAAATGCAACGCGCCTGGCCGAATCCAATTATTCGCCTACCCTAATTATGAACACGGGTGTCAATGGGAGTTTGGATCGACTCAACGCAAACTTTCGGGTTCCTACAGGCAACACCCTTGAGACTACTGTTGGGTACGTAAATCGAAATCAGGCTTTGCCTGTTTATAACAATGTAAACGAAACTGCTCTCAGGCCGCTTACTCAAACCGGTAACAGTTATGGAGCTTTTTTAAATTTTGGACTTCGCTTTACGCTTTTCAATGGCGGGCAGATCAGGCGTGCGGTAGAGAATGCCCGCATTCAGGAAACCATTGAACAGCTCAATACCGATCAATTAAAACTGTCACTTGAAAATGATTTATTAGCCAGCTTCGATTTGTACAACCTAAGACAGCAATTGGTACAAATATCACAGATACGGTTGCAGGCCGCTGAACTTAACCTTTCGTTGGCCGATGAACGTTATAAAAATGGGGCACTAAGTGCTATAGACTTGCGCATTGTTCAGGATAACTATCAGGTGGCAGCCCTTGATACTTATCTTGCCATATTCGCCCGGATTTCAAGTAGCGTAGACTTAATTCGCTTAACAGGCGGGTTGGTCGATAATGCTAATTAAAATCTATCCTTTTACAAATTGTCTTTTCGAGCCGGTTTTTAGACTTGTGAGATCATTGATTTTTACAGGCTTACCGGTTTCGCAACTGTTACGCGCGGCAATTCCGATTAAGATAGAGAGGGCTCCATCGCGTACACTGGCAGCCTGATGCAAAGGATCATCGGCAGTTATTCCAAAAACACTGTCTTTCAATAACTGGTCACCCCCGCCATGTCCGCTTTGGCTATGGGGTACGCGAATAAATTCGCGGGTACCAAAATTGTGTGTAACTACAATTTCATCGTATGATTTTTCATTGATGGGATTGCTCTCCTCAATCCAAACATCAATGCGGCCCTTTGTACCATTAAAAGCAATTCGGTACCCTTCATAGGGCGAATACGCAGTAAGGGAATAGCTAACGTGAACTCCGTTTTCATATCGAATGGTGGCCGCCATTTTATCATAAATGTTTACGTCTTCTCTAAAGACGCATCCATCCCGTAAATACCCATCGTGATTTTCGTTATTGACATAGAGTTCGGTTAACAACTTGTTTTTCGTAATGTCCCAAAAAAATGAGCAATTGTTTTTATGAGGACACGGTCTGCAATGTGTGTGGCGAAAGGAGTTATTCTTTCCATAAAAATCGAGCGCTCCGGTTGCAAACACTTCTGCCGGATCTGATTCAATCCACCAGTTCAGAAGATCAAAATGATGCGTTGCTTTATGTACCCAAAGAGAGCCACTTTTTTCTTTTAACCGATGCCACCGTCTGAAGTAATCTGCCCCATGACGAGTATCCAGATACCAATGGAAATCTACCGAAGTTAATTCCCCGATAGATCCCTGACGCAACAGTTCATAAATCTTCGCCCGATGGGGCGAGTAGCGATAATTAAAGGTGACCAATACCTTTTTTCCAGTCTTCTTTTCGGCTTGCAGAATTGCTTCACACTTATCTTCATCGGTTGTAAGGGGCTTTTCAGTGATAATATCTGCCCCCATCTCCATACCCCGAATGATAAATTCATGATGCGTTGCATCTACGGTAGTAACAATAACCGTGTCGGGTTTTACCTCGCGCATCATTTTATTGAAGTCTGTAAAAGTAGAACAGGTAAATCCCGTCTTGTTTTTGAAAAAGCCAAGCCGACCCGGATTGATGTCGCATAGGCCTACAAACTCAATTAGATCTGGATATGATCGAGCCACATCTACAGACCACATATCAAGCGCCCGAATGCCTGTGCCTACAATAGCAATTCTTTTTTTAGTTTGCAGGGGCGTACCCAGAGACGGAACCCAGGCGGCAGCAACCGCTGCTCCGGTTGTGGCAAGGAAGTTTCTACGGGTTATATTTTGCTTCTTCATGAGATATAAATTCAATTGTATTAAATCTAATTTAAAAAAATTGAAACTATGAAAGGATTGAAAGATCTACTCTTACTGGGCAACCCTCTCTTATACTCGGTTTCAGACCCCATTCTTGAAACAGAATTGCCACAGGTGCAACACTGGGTCAATGATTTGCATGCTGTAATGGAAGCGATACGGGCTAAGTATCACTTTGGTCGAGCCATCGCAGCCCCACAATTGGGTACGATGAAGCGTTTGATTTACATGAATATTGATAAGCCTGTTGTTTTTATCAACCCTGAATTTACATTTCTGAGTGACGAAAAGTTTGAAGTCTGGGACGACTGTATGTGCTTCCCGAATTTACTTGTTAAAGTAAAAAGGCATAAGGAATTAATTGTGCGTTATAAGGATGAAAACTGGCAAAGCCGCGAATGGGAGATGAAAGATGACCTGGCCGAGTTACTTCAGCATGAGTATGATCATCTTAATGGAATCTTATGTACGATGCGTGCCATTGACGACAAATCGTTCAAGTGGCGTATCTGAATCAGTTCACGGACGGAACTGCCTCAGGACGCATCACCCAAAAGTTATTATACCCCTCACCCACCTGAATACTTAATAGCCCATTAGCCAGCATTTCAAGGATGGCAAGGAAATTAAAGATGAGAGAAATCCGGGTGGGGGTTTTTTCAAAAAGTTCAGTAAAGGCTACCCTTGGCTTTACCGTAATCTCATTCAGAATATATTCTTTCTGACCCTCGATGGTATACGGGTATTGGATTACCTGATGCACGGGTTTGTTTTTTTCTTCTTCGGCCCGCTTTAATACTTTTTCGAATACAGTCAGCAACTTGAAGAGGTCTACATCCTGTAGTTCGGCCTCCACGTTTGTACTCTCGGCAAGGGTACGGAGTTCTTTCATCAGGTTTCCGCGCTTTTCCTTGAGTAATTCGGTTTCTTCCATCTTATGGAACTGTTCCACCACCGATTTGTACTTTTTGTACTCAAGTAAATGTTTCACCAATTCTTCGCGGGGATCAATTTCGTTACCTTGTTCATCCAATTGGGGCCTTGGAAGCAACATTTTGGATTTAATCCGCATAAGTGTGGCGGCCACCAGAATGAACTCACTTGCCACTTCTACATTAAGCGTTTCCAGGCTGCGGATATACTCCAGAAAATCATTGGTAATCTTTGAAATAGGGATATCATTAATTTCCAACTCATCGCGCTCGATAAAAAATAACAAAAGATCAAAAGGGCCCTCGAAAAGCGGAAGTTTTATTTCAAATGGTTGTTGCTGCATTTCAATTTTAGTAAGAGGGCAAAAGTACTCAGGAAATGATGATTTTGGACTTAATTTTTAGTGAAAATCACAGGCTGTGCTTAACCAGTCAAATTCCGTACTTTTGGGCATTAAAATTTTAAACAGATTCATCCTGAACTTGTTTAGGGCATAGTAGCTTAATTAAAATTTGAAATCCGTAATGCTTATTTCACCCGGAAAACTGCTCTCGAAAATTAACAATCCTCAGGATTTAAAGAATCTGGATCAGGTGCAGCTTGTTCAGTTGTGTGAAGAGTTACGCCAGTTTATAATAGACAATGTTTCTGTTTATGGCGGGCATTTTGGTGCTAGCCTGGGTGTGGTTGAATTAACAGTAGCACTTCACTATGTTTTCAATACGCCAACGGATCAACTGGTTTGGGATGTAGGCCACCAGGCATACGGGCATAAAATCCTTACTGGCAGAAGAGATGAGTTTCATACCAACAGGATGTACGGGGGAATCTCAGGATTTCCTAAGCGCACCGAAAGTCAGTATGACACTTTTGGAGTAGGTCACTCATCCACCTCCGTATCGGCCGGACTTGGGATGGCGTTTGCCTCCAAATATTTAGGACTCGATAGCAAGCAACATATTGCTGTTATTGGCGATGGCGCCTTAACAGGCGGTATGGCGTTCGAAGCGCTAAACCATGCCGGAGTCTCTGACACCAATCTGTTAATTATCCTTAACGATAATTGCATGTCGATTGACCCGAATGTAGGGGCATTAAAGGATTATCTGACCGATATCACAACTTCTAAAACGTACAATCGACTCAAAGATGATGTATGGAATTTGTTGGGTAAGCTTTCGCACTTTGGCAAGAATGCGCAGGAAATTGTTTCAAAAGTTGAGAATGGAATCAAGGCGACCTTACTCAGTCAAAGTAATTTATTTGAATCACTCAACTTGCGATACTTTGGCCCGGTAGATGGCCACGATGTAGATCATTTAGTAGCTATTCTGCGGGATTTGCAGGAAATCAAAGGTCCCAAAATTTTGCATTGTGTTACTGTAAAAGGGAAGGGATATGGCCCCGCTGAGAGAGGAAATGCTACCACGTGGCATGCTCCCGGAACTTTCGATAAGATCTCAGGTGAAATCCATAAGAAGGTTCATGATACCCCACAGCCCCCCAAGTATCAGGATGTGTTCGGTCATACACTTGTTGAGTTAGCTCGAGCCAATGATAAAATAATGGGAATTACACCCGCTATGCCCTCGGGCTCATCTATGAATATCATGATGAAAGAGATGCCTCATCGGGCGATCGATGTGGGTATTGCCGAACAACATGCCGTAACTTTTTCTGCGGGAATGGCTACCCAAGGACTAATTCCCTTTTGCAACATATATAGTTCTTTCATGCAACGGGCCTACGATCAGGTAATTCACGATGTGTGTATTCAAAATCTTCCGGTTAATTTTTGTTTAGACCGGGCGGGTTTTGCAGGGGCCGATGGGCCCACGCACCATGGAGCGTATGACCTCGCTTTTTTCAGATGCATCCCAAATATGATTGTATCAGCGCCTATGAATGAGTGCGAACTTCGTAACCTCATGTACACAGCTCAACTACCAAGAAAAGAGCAGGCTTTTTCAATTCGCTACCCGCGTGGGCAAGGAGTAATGACAGACTGGCGTACCCCTTTCGAAGAAATAGAAATTGGCACCGGCAGAGTAATTCAAGAAGGCGAAGACATCGCAATCCTTAGCATCGGACATGTGGGTAATTATGTTGTGGACGCGTGTGATCAACTGGCCAAAAAGGATATTCATCCGGCCCATTACGATCTGCGTTTTGCAAAACCTCTCGACACGGCTTTATTGCATAAAGTATTTGCTTCCTTTAAGAGAATCATTACAATTGAAGACGGATGTGTTCAGGGTGGAATGGGCAGCGCCATCCTGGAATTTATGGCCGACAATAATTATCAGGCCGAGGTGATGAGACTCGGAATACCTGACAGGATTGTCGAGCATGGTGAACAAACGGAACTACATAAGGAATGTGGATTTGACGAAGCCGGTATTATTCGAGCCGTAGAAAGAATGTTGGTGCCAACAACCAAGTCCGAAACGCTTTAACTATTGATAAGGGCGATTAGTGTCAAAAAATACTGATTACCAGATAGATAGAGCCATTTAAGACAAATGCCTGAGGGTTTACAAGGATACCTGCGCTTGTGATTTTCGCTCAGATAAATTCAATGCAATTCCATATTTTGAAAATTGGGTTAAAGCGTCTTAAATTGTGCTTAATTGCATATATTTGGAGACTAGGAAAAATTTTAGTGAATACAGTTTACCTTATACTCAATCCGCTGAATAAACCCACAAAATTTATACGCACATGGAATTAGAAGAAATAGATCCACACAAATATGATGCATGGAACAATCTGGCACTGAATCTGGCATTGGCTTGCTGGGCGATTGGCCTTTTAGTTGTCATCGGGTATTTTGTGAAGTTATCTTCAACAGGAGGAAGCAAGAATAAGTATGACTTCATTAATAGGTATGAAATCACTACGTTGTGGATTGCCTCAATTATTTTGATTTTAGGAGGATGCTTTTTTGTTAATGCCAACGTTGTTGAGTTAACAACGCTTTGGATCTTTGTTCGGGTCTTCACCACTACCATGATTGCAATTTTGGTAGCCATGATTATTCAGAATCTGCTTAAATTCTATTACCCCTTTTTCATTGAAAGAAGATTGAAGGTACTTCGTTACAAGCCGAGAACCTCGCCCAAGACCGGCAAGCCCATGAAGTTGTTAAGTGAAGAAGAGGAAGATGCACATTTGGATGAAGGTATGATTGCTGAAGAGAATGTATTTTCTGTTGATTACGATGTTTGGTTAGACGAGGAGACAGGATATAAGCAGATAGAAAAATATGCTGGCCACCTTCATGCCATTCAATGTCCTGAATGTAACTATCAAACCTTTAAAGTTACCCGCGAGGAAATTATGCGACAGCCAACAGCTACCGAAGAAGGTGAATTGATGAAACATTATGTATGCGGCTATTGTGGTTACAAAGCCAGAAAGACCGTTACGTTAAAGCAACAGACTAAAACGGAGGAGGCATCGACTACCGCACCTGCCTAAGAACAGATTTTTTAAAATATTTCAAGGGCTGTTTCGTAAGATTCAGCCCTCTTTTTTTATTAATTATTCTTAAAGGGCGGGGAGTTTTATTTGATCGGAATAAAACTTCATGCGGGAATGCTGTGTGTCAAGCAAATCGATTCGATCGATAGAGGAATACTTGTGATTGACAAAAACCTCAACGTAGTCTGTGCCCAACAGGTATAGGTTTATTTTATAATTATAGTAGCGGATGGCCATAACAAAATTGGCATGCTCATACAAGGCGCTTACTTTTTTTTGTATAGGTAACGACTTAAGACTATTCCAGGAGATCATCAATTAAACTTATCAAAAAAATAAATCTGATCCATGCTTTGCAACTTTTTTCATTAGTCGCGGCTAAAACCACTTCTTAATTCTGGATTTAATTTTTTTAATAAATGGAGCCACTCAGTTTAGCATCCATTGATGCTCCATCCGATTCCACCAAATCATTTTTGTAATTTGAAGCAGCTAAGCTACCTTTGCAGTCCTTAAACGGTGGATGTAGTTCAGTTGGTTAGAATGCTAGATTGTGATTCTGGAGGTCGCGGGTTCGAGCCCCGTCATTCACCCTAAAAACCCCGCTTTATGCGGGGTTTTTTCTTGCCTTATCGTAGGAAAGTAAGCCGTTCGCCCCTCTTGCTCTCGTTGAACTTTCCATCCTCGTAGGCCAAATGCCCCGAAACCCACGTTTTTGTTACGGATGATTTAAACGTATGCCTCTCGAATGGCGACCAACCACACTTAGCCAGGATATTAGATTTTTCTACCCGCCAGGACTTGCCAGGATCGACCAAAACCAGGTCTGCAAAATAACCCTCCCTTATAAATCCACGATCTTTAATTTGAAAGAGAATAGCCGGGTTGTGGGCCATCTTTTGAACGATCTTCTCAATTGAAATTTTTTTCTCGTGGTAGAACTCCATCATCGCTACCAGACTATGTTGTATCAGAGGCCCTCCAGAAGGGGCCTGAAAATACCCGTTGTTTTTTTCCTCGAGGGTATGGGGCGCATGATCGGTTGCAATTACATCAATCCGATCATCAAGAAGGGCGCGAAAGATTTCCAGTTGATCTGACTCTTTTTTTATGGCAGGATTCCATTTAATGAATGTACCTAGGCGATCATAGTCGGAGTCGTTAAACCAGAGATGATGAATACAGGCCTCGGCAGTTATTTTTTTCTTTTCTAATGGAAGCGTATTGTCAAATAGATTTGTCTCTTTGGCGGTTGAGATGTGCAGTATGTGTAAACGCGTGCCATATTTTTTTGCCAAAGCAGAAGCAAAGGAGGAGGATTTATAGCACGCTTCTTCTGTGCGAATTTGAGGATGGAACCGAATCGGCATTTTATCTCCATAACGCGCTCTAAACTCCTCTGTATTTTTTCTTATTGTAAATTCATCTTCGCAATGAGTAGCAATGAGCGAGGGGAACTTTGAGAAAATCCCCTCAAGTACTTTTTCATCGTCTACCAGCAAATTGCCCGTGGACGAACCCATGAAGATTTTCAGCCCACATACATTTTTAAGATCTGTTTTCATCACCTCTTCAAGATTGTCGTTCGAGGCTCCCATAAAGAAGGAATAGTTCCCTAACGAAGTCCGGGCGGCAATCTGATATTTCTCTTCTAAGAGCTGCTGCGTAAAAACAGGGGGTACGGTGTTAGGCATCTCCATAAAGGAGGTAACTCCACCGGCAACACCGGCCTTTGCTTCTGAGTAAATAGTAGCCTTGTGAGTTAGGCCCGGTTCGCGAAAGTGCACCTGGTCATCAATCACCCCAGGTAAGAGAAAATGACCTTGGGCATCCACAACATGGGCCTTCGTGGTGGATAGCGCATTACCGATTTTCTCAATTCTATTTCCGCGAATTAAAACATCCCCTTCAAAGAGTTTCCCTTCGTTTACTATTCTTGCATTCGTGATTACCGTAGAGTTCATTACCTTGCTTAACAACGTAAAGATAAAGATTCTTGAATAGCCCTATTTCGTGGAATGATTTTAAGTTAAACAAGCAATTGTACGATGCCATTGCTGACGCAGGGTTTGTAAATCCTACTGAGATACAGCAAAAATCCATTCCTTTAATTTTCGGTGGGCAACACGTTATTGGCATTGCTCAAACAGGAACCGGAAAAACGGCTGCTTATCTTTTGCCTTTACTGTTGAAAATCCGATATGCGCAGAGCAACCCTCCGCGCGCGCTTATACTGGTACCAACCAAAGAGCTGGTTGTTCAGGTAATGGCGCAGGCAAGTGCTTTGGCTAAGTATACGGATTTGCGAATTGTGGAACTTTATGGAGGAGTTGGCCCTAAAATGCAGATCGAGAAATTGAATAACGGTGCGGATCTGTTGATTGCAACCCCAGGTCGGCTTTTGGAGTTATATCAGCGCAATGAATTAGTCGTTAAGCAAATCAAAACCCTGGTGCTCGATGAAGCCGACCGGATGATGGACATGGGGTTTATGCCCCAGCTGCGAAAAATATTTGAGATCATTCCATCGAAGCGGCAAAATGTATTGTTCTCCGCCACCTTCCCTGAAAAAGTAGAACGACTGGCTAATGAATTTATTGACTTCTCAGTTCGTGTTGAGGTAACGCCCCCGGCCACGGTGGCAACTCAGGTTACACAAGAACTGTATTATGTACCCAATGCCGCAACGAAAATAAATTTTTTAGAGCACCTGCTTGCCACCAAAACTGAATTCAATCGGGTAATGATTTTTACCCGTACCAAGGACGTGGCTAATAACATTTATAAATATTTGGATCGCAAGCACCTGGGTCCCGTTCGGGTAATCCACTCGAACAAGGGCCAGAATTCACGCCTTAACGCGATGAATGAATTTAAGGAAGGCAACTTGCGAATACTGGTTTCAACCGATGTCGCCTCCCGGGGCATTGATGTCACCAATGTTTCGCATGTAATAAACTTTGATGTTCCTATTTTGTACGAAGATTATGTGCATCGTACGGGTAGAACGGGTCGGGCGTTTCGGGAGGGCACAGCCATAACTTTTGCTACGGATTCAGAGAAATACCACATTGATAATATTGAAAAGATTATCCGCGAGAAAATTTCTGTAAAAAAATTACCCGCCACTATCGAGATTGAAGAAACGCCTTATGAAGAGGCCCAACAAATGGCCCGTGAAGTAGATAGGCAAAAACGGTATGAAGACCCTGAATTTAAAGGCGCGTTCCATGAGAAAAAGTGGGATAAAAAAAATTAGCCAACGGTTTTCCATTGGCTAACTTCGATTTATTGTTTAAATAAAGATTACCCGTTCATTGAACTCAAGAATTCCTCATTGTTACGGGTACCTTTCATTTTGCTCTGCAAAAACTCCATGGCTTCAACCGAGTTCATGTCGGCCATAAACTTGCGAAGAATCCATACGCGTTGTAATTCATCCTCCTTCATAAGTAAGTCTTCGCGTCTTGTGCCAGAAGCCGGCACATCAATGGAAGGATAAATTCTTCTGTTAGAAAGTTTTCGATCCAACTGTAATTCCATATTACCCGTTCCTTTAAACTCTTCAAAAATCACTTCATCCATCTTAGATCCTGTGTCAATGAGAGCGGTAGCGATGATGGTAAGTGAACCTCCATTCTCAATTTTACGGGCAGCACCAAAAAACCGTTTCGGCTTGTGTAGGGCATTGGCATCCACACCCCCTGAAAGAATTTTACCCGAAGAGGGGACAACTGTGTTGTAAGCCCGTGCCAGGCGCGTAATTGAATCAAGAAGAATAACTACATCATGACCACACTCTGTCATACGTTTTGCTTTTTCCAGAACGATGCTGGCTACTTTAACATGGCGATCGGCCTGTTCATCAAAGGTGGAGGCAATAACTTCAGCCTTTACGCTGCGAGCCATGTCCGTAACTTCTTCTGGACGCTCATCAATCAACAAAACAATCAGATAAACCTCGGGATGGTTTTCGGCAATGGCATTGGCGATGTTTTTCAATAAAACCGTTTTACCGGTTTTGGGCTGGGCTACAATCATTCCCCGTTGCCCTTTTCCAATGGGTGAAAAAAGATCCAGAATCCGGGTCGACATATTGTCGTGTGTTGTACTGAGTTTTAATTTCTGCTCCGGGAAAAGCGGAGTCAGATATTCAAAAGCAACCCGGTCGCGAATTTCTTCGGTTGTTTTACCATTAATGCTATCCACTTTCAAAAGGGCAAAATATTTTTCGCCTTCTTTGGGTGGCCGGATTTGTCCCTTTACGGTATCCCCGGTTTTTAAACCAAATAATTTAATCTGAGAAGGCGATACATAAATATCATCCGGGCTAGCCAGGTAGTTATAATCGGATGAACGCAGAAAGCCATAGCCGTCCTGCATAATTTCCAATACCCCTTCGTTGGAAACCACACCATCAAAATCACGAATAAGATTTTCTTTACGCGGCTGTTGATTGGATTGATTGTGGTGGCGGTCTTCGCGGGATTCTTTGCGTTGATTTTCCGTTACGGGAGGTGCTGGTTCACCAGCATCCTCAAACCGCGCAATGTTTTGATCAATTTCAATCGCATCGATGCTTTGTAAAATCTCTTCGCTGGAAAGTTCTTTTTCCTGTGCTTTAGGCGCAACTTCCGGGGTCACATTCTCGCGTCTGCGGGGGCGCATTTTACGATCGGGTTCTGCGGCTACTTTGGCTGGTGCGGGTACCGAATCCCCGGTAATCGCCTGTTGATCCAGTATTTTGTAAACCAGATCTTGTTTCGCAAGCTTTTTGGCATTTTTAACACCAAGCCCTTCGGCAATTTCCTTTAATTCGGAAAGAAGCCTGACATTCAGGTCATCAATAGTGTGCATGTGAGTTTAAAAAAATTAAATAATGAAAACAGAATTTTTATAGAGTTGTAATAGCTGATGGACAGCTATAAGTCAAAAACATTTACCAGGTCGAGTGAAAAGAGATCGTAAAGTATGGGTTTTGTATCGAGAGGGCCCGAGGAGGCCGCTATGACACTGCAAGTATACTTCAAAATTAAATATTATCAAATTACGGGAAAAAATTATTGGCTAATTTTGACCCCTTAAGCAGAATCTATGTTGACACTACAAGTACTTCGGGAAGAAACAAATACCGTATTGGAAGGGTTGAAAAAGAGGAATTTCAAAGACGCGAGTGACTTGATTCAGCAAGTGTTGGAGAATGATAAACTCCGCAGAGAAACACAAAACACGCTGGATGCCTTAAAGGCCAGATCAAATGCCGATTCAAAAAAGATTGGTGAATTAATGAAGGCAGGTAAAGCCGAAGAGGCCACTGCTTTACGCACATCAATCACACAAGCCAAAGACAACGTAAAATCCCTGGAGGAAAGTCTGAGCGCATTTGAGAAGAAGCAACTCGAGATTTTATATAAACTCCCGAATGTGCCGGCATCCATTGTACCGGCAGGAAAAAGCGCAGAAGACAATAGAACCGTGCATGAACACGGTGAAGTTCCCACACTTTATTCAGGTGCTTTGCCGCATTGGGAGTTAATCAAAAAATATGACATCATTGATTTTGATCTGGGAATTAAAATAGCCGGAGCTGGCTTTCCGGTTTATAAAGGGAAAGGAGCCAAACTTCAACGTGCCCTGATCAATTTCTTTTTGAGTGAAGCGGATAAAGCGGGCTATACGGAAATACAACCACCCATTGTGGTGAACGAAGCCAGCGGCTATGGTACCGGCCAACTTCCCGATAAGGAGGGACAGATGTATTTTGTTAATGAAGATGGCTTGTATCTGATCCCCACTGCGGAGGTTCCCATCACTAATTTATACCGGGATGTGATTGTGAATGAGGAAGCACTGCCAATAAAAAACGCGGGCTATACCCCGTGTTTTCGCAGAGAGGCCGGCAGTTGGGGGGCTCATGTGCGTGGCCTGAACCGCTTGCATCAGTTTGATAAAGTTGAAATTGTACAGATCTGCAAACCGGAAGATTCATACCGAATTTTGGATGAGATGAGTTTGCACGTGCAAGGTTTATTGGAAAAACTTGAATTGCCGTATCGTAAACTTTTACTGTGTGGAGGCGATATGGGTTTTAACTCGGCCCTTACCTATGACATGGAAGTGTTTTCGGCCGCCCAGCAGCGCTGGCTGGAGGTGAGTTCGGTGAGCAACTTCGAAACCTTTCAGGCTAACCGATTAAAACTTCGCTATAAAAATAAGGAGGGGAAAATGGAGTTGCTGCATACACTTAATGGGAGTGCGTTGGCGCTTCCGCGGATTGTGGCAGCCATTCTGGAAAACAATCAAACCGAAGAAGGAATTGAAATCCCTAAAATATTGGTGCCATATACTGGTTTTGAAATGATCAGCTAACGGATTTTCTCTGAAACCTGAATTGGAATATTAAAAACAGAATACCCAGTAAAATTAACTCAATTAAGGCAATGTTGCTGATGGACTGGTTTTCAGTAGCATTCCATTTACTATAGATTCCGAAAAAGGCCCAAATCAGTACGAGAAGAAATGCAGGTACGCGGTAACGCTCAGCTATAAAGATTCCGATTACACCTGCCGTACAGATCATAGTTATTGTCCAGGCTGACGGGGTGAGAATTCCACCATTCCACGAAAGTGAAACCAGCAATGCCGAAATGTTAGCAATGGTAGCTACACAAATCCAGGCAAGGTAAATAGTAAAGGGAAGCTTAATCAATATTTTTTCACCCCATGAAGTGAATGCCTGATGCTGAAGCAAAAGAAATATTTTGGTGAGTGAGAATAACAACAGCAACATGATTAGGGCGGAAGCATAAATAAGTTGATAATGCCACACAAGAATCCAACTTACATTGAATGAACACGAGGCTAAGAACCAAAGCGATAGTTCTGCAAAATACTGTTTACTCACGATGCTGAACTGAATAATTACAAATCCGATAAGAAGAGAATAGATCACACTCCAAATTGAAAATGTAAACCAGCCGGGGTAAATAGACTTGGATACAAGGCCGAAAGCTCACCGGTATTCATTCCGTTAATTGGAAGAATGTTGGCGAGGGCATTAACCGTAAGGACCCCAAGTAAGGCGAGTATATTTATAAGGAGAAAGTTTCGGTTCTTCATAATCAGCACTTTTACCTTCAAAGGTACGTGTACTTGATTTGTTACAGGCATCCGCGTAATATTACTTTCAAATACATCTATTTTATGAGAACTATATCCTTGGTTATTGCAGTTGTTTTTGTGGCCATTTTGATCTCATGTTTAAATCCATCCAAACCAGAAGTAATTTCAAACTATCCTGTATCCGCAAAGGTTGATACGGTGGATACTTATTTTGGTGTGGAAGTGGCAGACCCCTATCGGTGGATGGAAAATGACACCTCGAAAGCAACAGCCGATTGGGTGAACGCGCAGAACGAGGTAACATTTGGATTTTTGAATAAGATCACCTACCGGGAAAGCATTAAAGAGCGACTTTTGGAATTGAACAATTATGAAAAGCTTAGCTCACCCTTTCGCCAAGGAGAATACTATTATTTTTATAAGAACACCGG
>JAEUUB010000621.1 GCA_016787745.1 Cyclobacteriaceae bacterium | reverse complement strand
TGCCCTTGAAAGGAAAACTGATTTCCGCTGTAATCTCCCCCGTAAGGAGTACTGTATAAATTAAGAAACATGGCCTGGCCCCATTTACTGTTGATATCTCTACGGCTTTTCTTTAGCAACCGATACGCTGAAACATTAAGTCGGTTATAAAACAGATTGCCTCCATCGGCATAGCTTCTGAAAATGTACTGGGGATAGTTGGCTGGCACTATGCGTCCACCTCCATCAATGCTGTTTGCAAAATCAGTGATGTGTGTTAATCCAACATAATTGGCCAAGGTTATATTGCTCAAAAATCGGGAGCGCGTAATCAGCAAAGGAATCCGAATTCCGCCTTCAACTGTATTTTCATGCCAATCAAAAGTAAGATTTTCAGTTACGGTGGTTGTGTCTGTTCCTACCACTTTATCGTATTCCAGGTCGCCTTCATCTACCGATCGATTCCCGCTGGAAAAATTAACATCAATGATCGGATAAAGAGCCTGATAGCTTACTCCTACATTCCAGGAACCCGTGCGCTCATTCAGGTCAAACAGATACCCGGCATTAATGGCCGTAGTACTCAATACATCACGTGAATTAATACCTACGTTTACCTCCGTAAGGGATGTGGTGAAATACGCGCCCCATCCGTAGGGATTTATTGCATGGCGCAACGGAGAATATCGCGTGGTTGAATAATTTTTGTTCGGAATGCTGTCAAGCAATCGGGGTTCACCTTCTTGCTCCACCAGATGCTGGAATGATCCTGCAGGCTGTTTGGCATCTTCGTCTACAGGTTTCCAAAATTCATAATTGAATTCCGTTCTTACCACATTCAATCCATCTCGACTTTGATCATTATAATAAAGATACTTTCCATCGCTGCTTACCGATGGGTTATAGGCACCATAACGACTTGACGTTAACTGATACTTTTGTTTCGAGCGGGTGTCAAGCGCGTAAATATTATCGATGCCACTTCGTGGCGAATTGAAAAGTATGTACTGCTGATGCGGTACTGGGTAGCCCACATTTTCTTCTGTGAAAGGTGTTAGCAAACTCCGTTGTCCTGAGCGCAGATTGAATTGAGCAATGGCCTTCGTTTCGTTTTTTGTTATCAGTGCTACTACCTCCGTTCCATTTTCTTTCCAGCGGGGCATGGAAATAAAATCGTTATCCGGATTTTCAAAAACCTTAATCAGGTTGCCGGTTTCGTAATCGAGAATAACTAACCTCGTTTTGTAGTCAATGGTTGTTTCAACGGTAGCAACCTGAGTACCGTCAGGTGACAAAGCAGCCGAAGCATAACGCGAGTTCCGGGAAATAAATTTTCTTTTCCTTTCTTTCAGATCGTACCCAACAATAACGGAATAGGTTTTCATTCGCCACCGGGGGTCATACCGAAACTCATTCCACACCACCCGATTACCCTCCACCGAAAGCATTCCGGTAGAATTCATTACGCCCGGTGTGGTTAACCGCTTCTCCTTTCCGGAAAATAAAAGAACCAACTCTTCTATATCACCAATGCCCGACTTTAAGGCAAGTACAGAATCTTTAGACAATTCAAAGGGATACTTATAATCTGTATAGGCCTTGTTGCTTCGTTCATGAATTATTTCAAAAGGGGTAAAATCTGTCTTCTCCAAACTCTCTTTCCATTCCTGTTGGAGTTCTGTGGCCATTTCTTTGTATAACTCTTTTACGTACATACCGTTCTCTTTCTTAATGGAATTTGAAAAAGTAAAGGGTGCAAAGGGAACGTTCCACGCCCTTCGGGTAATATTTTCCCAGACATCGGCATTTCCGGTTTTCTTTCTTAAATAAGAAACCATCTGATATCCTAAAACATAATGATCAGGTATGTTGTGCTTGTAAGAGCGGAGATATTGTTTATTATAATTGAATGTTCGGCCTTCCTGTAAATTGGTTCGAAATAATAAATTAAAATTAGGAATGCGTCCCCTTCCGCTTGATGTAAAGGCTGTTTCGGTGGCTACCGCATCGCCCTCCCAAAACCATTGCGGTACGGCTATATACGATAATACCGACAGTGTATTGGCCCCAAATAAATAATACAACGCTTTGTTGAAGCCCCGGTTGGCGTGTTGAAATTGTACGATATGCCGATACTCGTGGGTAGCTAATAAATCTAACCAGTTCAGGTTGCCCGAAAGGTTATTGTTCTGAGAAGGCATTGTGAAAAATTCGGACCTTCGGGGAGTAATCGATACAAAGCCGTTACTTTGGCTGGTTTGATTTTGCAGAATAATAGAAATCTTTTTGGGTTCACCCCCCAGGCTTTTCGCCTCGGGCGTTCGTATATGCTCCAGAACATTGGCCATTCGCTGCGCCTGATCATCAAAGCCTTTTGGAAACACTACCTTAAAGTGATCGGTATTGATTTGTTGCCAATGCAGGCGCGGGTTATTATCCATCACAGATGTAAATTGACAAACTCCTGTGGATGAAAAGATCAATACGATCAGCAGTACGCGAATACTATTCAACACCTGATAGATACTTAAAAGCGGAAAGCTACATCAGGTTAGGGAAATATGCTATCGACTACAAAGTAGATTGCTAATTTTTCTTCTTCAGAATTATCTGGGTAGTTGTTACCGCACTCACTTGAAAAAAACCGAGCGCCTTATTACTAATATTGCTTCTGGGGTTAGCCGGCACCGGACCAAATAATCCTCCATCATTAAACAGAAGATTTGTTAAATCGCTGTAGTAAACGTATCCGTTTCGGGTAACACTAAACATATCCATGCGGGCTGTATCCTGTTCGGCATAATAAACAGGTCCGGGAAAACCGTTGATTGATTCACTCAAAGCTTCATCAGGTAACAAATAAATATCGTTCGGGTTGGTGAAGGTTAATGAATCATTGCGATAGAATTTGAATAAGTAATAGTCTGTGGTTTCTTTGGGTTCCTTCATGTACAACAACAAATCATAAACGTGGCCGGACTCAATCCGATCCGTTCCAGGATCTTCATTTAGAACATAGCCAAGCGAGTCAATTTCAGGAACACGCAGCAATTGATCTTCGGTTTGATATAGTACCCCATC
>JAEUUB010000604.1 GCA_016787745.1 Cyclobacteriaceae bacterium | reverse complement strand
AGGTACTGGCTTTGCCATGTTGGGCTGGAAGTTACCGGTAATGTGCAACGGGGCGAGCCTGGCGTTTACCCGACAATCCTTTTACGAAGTGGAGGGGTATCAGGGCAATCAGCAAATCCCATCGGGCGATGATGAATTTCTGATGCGAAAAATTCTAACCAGGTATCCGGGGTCGGTGGTGGAAATTCAGGATTTGGATTCTGTTGTTTCAACACAACCGCTTACTTCGATACACGATTTTTTTCAACAACGATTGCGCTGGGCGGGTAAATGGAAGGCAAACAATTCCTTATTGGCAAGGGTAATGGCAAGTTATATTTTGCTGGTTCAGGTATCCTGGTTAACGGTACTTATACTTTATGTTTTTTATTTCCCCCAATTATTAGGGATTATAATCGGTATAAAACTGATTCTGGAAGGTATCTTTTTATGGACAGTAGGTCGCACCCTTAATCAGCAATTTTATATAGGGGTCTTTTTGGCTCTTCAGATACTCTATCCCATGTATGTAATTTCTGTGGGCGTGTTGTCTCAGTTAAAAAATTATTCCTGGAAAGACAGGCCAGCCTCTTTTTCTCGTTAAGAGAATGTTAATGTAGGAAGGCGTAATCATTTATTCTTAATTTTACCTTATTCATGATTATGAACGATCTTGAGCTTAGGAAACAAATTGAACGGAAGGAACTGGAACTCAATGCGTTGTTGGAGATCACCCAATCGATCAACAATAATGTACCGGAAGATTCTCTGTATAAGATTTTCAATTTTACGTTACGCTCCAATCTGAACATCAAGAAACTGGCGCTTTTTGTGTTAGACGAAACCTGGAACTGTAAAGTAAACTTTGGCACCCGAAATAATTTTCAAAAACTTAAACTCGATGATCGGTTTAAACTGATTAAGAACATTCATCGGATGGATGAATTTGAGGAGTGCGAGTTCCACGAGTTTGATATGGTGATACCGGTGGCCCATAAAGCGGATACGCTGGCTCTGATTTTTGTTGGGGGGTTAAATAAAAACAACAGTCACGATCATGACGAAAGCATAAAATTTATTCAGGCCCTCAGCAATATTATTATTGTTGCTATTGAAAATAAGAAACTGGCACGTAAACAACTCGAGCAAGAAGCTTTCCGGAAGGAGTTGGAGATTGCCAGCGATGTACAACAGTTTCTTTTTCCCGAGCGCCTTCCTTACACTTCGCGTTTAAAAATGGAAGCCAGTTACCTGCCCCACGATCTGGTAGGTGGCGATTACTATGATTATATCCCCATAAATAAAAATCAGTTTCTGATTTGTGTAGCCGATGTTAGCGGTAAGGGAATTCCGGCTGCATTAATGATGTCAAACTTTCAAGCTTCCTTGCGCACGTTGTTACGGCAAACACCCAACTTAAAGGAAATTGTGGAGGCATTAAATTATCAGGTAATGGAAAACACGAAAGGCGAAAAGTTTATTACCTTTTTTGGTGCCATCTACGACCTTAGTTTAAAGACAATGATCTATGTAAACGCGGGTCATAACGCACCTATTTTATGTGATAAGAAAAATGGGTTGCGACTTCTGGAAGAAGGCTCAACTGTTTTAGGCGCTATGAATCCACTCCCTTTTATGAATGAAGGTTTTATCACGGACTTAGATGATTTTACGCTGTTCGCCTATACGGATGGTCTTACAGAAACGATCAATGAAGGTGGCGAAGAGTTTGGGGTGGCTTCACTGGTTGATTATTTTGAGAAAAATAACACCAAGGATATAAAGACAATTCATCAGGATTTGATTGTTGCTTTAGATGGATTTAAGGGCCGCAATGGGTACCGCGATGATATTACCATGCTTACATGCCGTGTAGAGTGACTTCGGTTTGGAGGTAAGGTTTCTAACTTCTGATTATGTTCTTCAGAACACCTTTTTTTCTACCCCCACTCTTACCAAAGCTAGTGTGGAGAATTCCAACGGAGGCGAAAAAAATCTACCTCACATTTGATGATGGTCCCATGCCGGGTCCTACCGAATTTGTTTTAGAAACGCTAAAAAAATTTGAAGCCAGAGCTACGTTTTTTTGTATTGGGGATAATATCCGCAAGTATCCGGAGATTTTTTCAAGAATCTTATCAGAAGGTCATAGCATCGGAAATCACACATTCAATCATTTAAAAGGCTGGAAATACTCTACCGGTGATTACTTGAACAATATAGAAGCATGCGACCAGCAGATACAATTACTCAAAAGCGATCAGTCTACAGGGAGCAGCCAGTCATTAGGGATACAAGGAAATCTCTTCCGGCCTCCCTACGGAAGAATCACACTCAGTCAAATTGCGGCTTTACAAAATAAGTACCGCGTAATAATGTGGGATGTACTCAGCCAGGACTACAACCAGTCAGTTTCTGAGATAAATTGTTTGAAGGGCTCAATAAAAGCAACTCGACCCGGTTCGATTGTGGTGTTTCACGACAGTCTGAAAGCTGAAAGAAATCTTATCTATGCCCTACCCCGGTATCTTGAGCATTTTTCTAATCTCGATTACGTTTTTTCAGCGCTTTGATCGCTCGTCAGGGTTCTGGTACCTTTACGCAAATGCCCGAACCCACTAAACATATTTTGGTTGCCGTATTGGATTGGGGCCTGGGGCATGCCACTCGTTGTGTTCCGCTAATTAAATTCTTGCTGGACCGTGGATGTAATGTTTCCCTGGCAGGTAGCGGTGATTCTTTGCTTTTACTGAAACAAGAGTTTCCTCATCTGCAAGCTTTTGAAATTGTATCCTACAAAGTTGCCTATGCCGAAACCATTCCCTTTATGGTAAAAATCTTTATGCAACTCCCTAAATTTTTAGCGGCTATTAAAAATGAGCATCAACAAATTGAGAGACTGTGTTTAGAGAAAAAAATGGATGCCATTATCTCAGATAATCGGTATGGTTGCTGGTCAAATTCAATCCCGTCTGTTTTAATCACCCACCAGTTAAATCTGTTGCTACCCCCTGCATTTAAATGGCTAAATGGTTTTGTCAATTTTCTCAACCATAAGTTGATTAAAAAGTTTGATACGTGCTGGGTGCCCGATTACCCGGGTAATACCCTTACAAGGGCATTGACCAAACCGGGTAATTTACGAGTTTCGTTTATCGGGATGTTGTCCCGCATGAAACCTGGAAAAATTGCCCCTACTGAGAATACGATATTGGCGATCGTTTCGGGGCCTGAGCCCCAGAGACAAATCCTTGAAGATATTTTAGCAAAGGAAATGTCGAATAGGCGGGAGGCTTGTACCCTCGTCCGCGGCCAACCCGGAGTGAGAACGAATCTGCACAGAGACGGTTTAACTTTATATGATCACTTACCTGGTGAACGGTTAAGTGAACTGATTCAGCAATCATCATTAGTAATTGCCCGAAGTGGCTATAGCACCATTATGGACTTTGCAAGGATTGGCGTCAAAAAAGTAATTTTGATTCCAACACCCGGTCAGACCGAACAGGAATATCTGGCAAGAGAGTTGGACAAACAAAAAATTGCCTTGTGTCAGGCACAAGCTGATTTTGATTTGACCGATGCTCTAAGCAGGCTGAGCGATTATAATGGTTTTAAGGAAAAGGAAGCAGAGCCGGGCTTACTTGCCAAAGCGCTGGAGGATCTGTTGCAAATGAACAAACATGGATTATGAATTTTTGGGTTGATACACATGCACATATTTATTCGAAAGAATTTGACTCGGACAGGGATGACGTGT
>JAEUUB010000545.1 GCA_016787745.1 Cyclobacteriaceae bacterium | reverse complement strand
GCGGGGTTCGGTGTACCAATTCAAATTCGTTTCTTAATTTAGTGCGTAACGGTGGAGAGTTTCGGAGTGGTCGGGTTTAACATTTCGCTGCGCTACATTTTTAAACCCTCCTACTCCCGCAACTCCTTAAACACAAACGTTGGCTGCCATTTTTTCCACGTGGGACAATTACTCGTGGACGACAAAAATTAGTGTACCCTGACTAAAATATAACGACTATGACATTTGATGAAGCTATTTCGAAAAAATCAGTTTATCCCGACAATTACATAGAAGATGAAATTGAAATGAAAATAATCGTTATTCCAGAGAATCCGAATGACCAGTCAAAATATTGGAAATTCATTATGAAAAACTACTCGGACTTTTCCAATAAAGACGTTCTGAAACACTCAAGTAACAATAAATTTATATTAGGAGCTATTGGACAAGATGAAGTAAGTGGTAATTTCATTTATCAAAATGAGTTACCCGACAATATTGTTTCAAAAATTTAAAACGACAATGGAGAGAATAACCCATCAAGAATTTAGACAAGAATCACGAAAGTCAATTATTATATTGACAATAACTTTCATTTACTGTGTCTACAAACTTTTTGACATTTCGGACAAAACAGAATATTTAATAATCGCAATTTCATGTGTCATTTGTTTTTTAGCAATTCTTCGACTATTAAATATCGGTGAGAAAATGATGAGCAATCCTAAATTTGGTTTAGAGCCGATGGACAGGCTTATTACGGGTAACATAATCATTGGAGTCATGAGTGCATTAAGTTTTTATGTATTCTTTGTAAAGGGAATTTACGGACTTTATAAACTTATAAATAATTTTGATTGGCAAGTTTTATTACTTCGAATCATTGTAATTATTTTTTATTATAACCTAATTAAGTCAGTCGCTACACTCCAGACAGTTTTCAAATCATTAAGGAATAATACAATTACAAGAAACAATGTGGTGGAATAAGAAAAAGGAAAGTCTTGAGGAGAAAATAGTTAGAATAGTTAAAGACTCTGTTTCAAAAACTGGAACTACAATTACTGAAGTCGCAGAAAGACTAAAAAAGGAAGCTGGCCTTAGCGACAAGGCTGCACTTGGTATTGCGGAAATAGCATTGTCTAAGATAAGCACTAAAAAAGAAGAGGTTTTAAAAAGTGAATTAGCAAGTGTTTTGGAACTACCTTTTTCCAAAAGCCACAGGGACTTAATTGAAAAAGCAATTACTAATCTTAGTAATAACAAAACTGACAGCAAAGAACTTTCAGACTCTATTTTTAATATCCGTTTACTAGAATCTGAAGATTGGTTGCTGAAAGGTGAGAAACTTATAATTCAAAATAAATTAAATGAAGCTCTGGACTGTTTTGATATCTCACTAAAATTTAATCAACATAATACGAGTTGCTTAATTGAACGAGGTAAAGTACTTCAAGACTTGGACTTCCATAAAGACGCAATAAAAGACTTTTCAAAAGTTATAGATGAAAGACCAAACGATTTTAGTATAATCTATTTACGTGGTTGTTCATATATGAAAATATGGGAACTTAAGAATGCAGAAAATGATTTCAATAAAGCGATTCAACTTTCTGTTAATGCAAATGAACGGCAGACAAGAGCTGCTAAGGAGAACGGATTTGATTCCGTAGCGTCAATGTATAGAAGAATGTTAAACATGCTGACTATTTTCAAAGACGATGACACTGAATTCATCGAACAAATGAAAATGATAAATAATAAAGAGAGAAGTGTATAAAAAACGGCAGCCAACAGCATGTTTCTGCAATGGTGCCGTGACGGGTTGGTTTTAAGTTTTATCTTCGTTCAACGTTTTCGTTTCGTGGGACAGGACGCTGCTTCGGAAAGGCACCACTGCAGAAACACAAACGTTGTAGGTAAGGCGGTCGGACGAAAAAAAGCATAACGGCTTTGATTTACAAAGACTCGGTTTCAAAAGGACAATAGGATAAAAAAACCGCCCCACTGACAAAGTAGTAATCGCGCGAAGCGCGAATTTTTTTGCGGTTTGACAAAGGAAAAATTGAAAAATCGGGATAAATAAATTTTTTGACTCGCAATAAATGGAGATACACCCACTCATATACATTCTAAGTTTTTTAATACTTGTCCGGATGATTATTTGGAGGACGTTTCCAATGAGATTCTCGTTCAAAGGATTTAAATACGTGCATGTAGAAAACGATGGGTCGGTAAGAGAACTCGACAAGGAAGAGCAGGATTATCTTCAAGAAGAATTTCACCCAAACGATGGAGCTAGACCGTATATTAAGGTTAATTATTGGCAAAGAACACCAGATAAAAAGTTAGATGGTTTTCTGAAAAGGAGCCGTGTACCATGGTGGATAAAAATAGAGGAGAATGCCGGCAGGACAACAATGTTTAAAGGGTTTCGGTTTGACGGTTCCGTCAAGACCTGGACTTCAGACAACGACCCATTTGACAACTTGGCTTCTCCCTAACGACAAGACTCTATTATATATAACGGTCTGACGAAACCGCCCTACCTACAACACCATGTTTGCGTCATGCGGGGGTGATTGGTGAATTACAAGTTTTCGTATCTTTATTATGTTTCGGTGTCGGGGACAAGGACGGTGCTGGTCGGGTTTAACATTCCGCTGCGCTTCATTTTTAAACCCTCCTATTCCCCGCACGACCGCAAACACAAACGTTATGGCGCATTTCGTAGGACAATGAAGACCCTGACGACAATACTACTTTTAAGTGTTAACGTTTGCTGGGGACAAAAGACCCTTGACAAAAGGTTTTACGTTAGTGTTTCGCCAACAGACTCAATTAACATCTCCACACCTTATAAAGACAAAGTAAAGAGGGACTCAATCGCGGACAAGTACAGCAATTGGGGTCAACGTGCGAGAGCTCTTGAGAAATATCTTCTCGACATAGAAAATCCAGGAATAACTAGGGACAAGAACGACCTAATTGAGATAAAGCTCTTAAACGGACAAACTATTAAGTTGATACCAGACCCTAGCAGTGATGAGACCGATTTCAGTTTCGAGAATTATTTTAAACAATTGAAATTATTGTTGTTCCGAGTACAATGGGGTGAGGGCAATAACTACGCAATAATTGATTTTACAAATGGTAAGAAGACATATTTAATCGGACAACCGTTTTTCTCACCTGACAAGAAATTTATGATTGCAATAAACTGCGACATCGAAGCTCAATACTCATATAATGGTTTTGAACTATTTGAAATTGTTAATCGCGACCTTAACAAGATTTGGACTTATGACCCCAAAATTTGGGGACCGGTGGACCTGAAATGGGTTGACAACTCGACAATGACATCTAAGAATCACGCGATGGACACCTTGGACGGTAAGATAAGAAGTACTTATACAAAGATTAAGGTGAAACGAAACGCGCCATAACAATGTGCATGTGCCATAGCGCTGGTTCGGTGTTGTATTGTAGTTTTAGTTTCATAATTTAGTTTAGGTGTGTGGGACAAACCGCAGCTGGTCGCTAAAGCCATTCCTTCGTCATTTGGCTTTAGCTCCTATGCCGCGCTACGTCACATGCACTCACGTTGCCGGCAATACCAAAACAAAATTTAGACAATGGAGAAAATTGAAATTAAGTACGACAAGAGGAAATTATTACCCATTATTATCTTCTTTGCAGCATGTATTATTGGGTCGACATACTTTGTATTCTTCACCGACAAATTTGCGTCAAATCAAAATATCAAATTCTTGATAATACCGGTTAACTTATTTGCCCTTTACATGATTTTCACTCAAATGAAAAGGTTACTGGACAATAGTTCAATCGTAACATTGACAAAGAATTACATTGAGATTAATGAGGACGGAAAACCCTTGACATTCTCATGGACTGAAATAAAGGAATTAAGAATTGAAAAACGGCAGTCTGGAAAAAGTGAAGTAGATATTTTATCTATCAAGTCGGACACAAGGACTGGTGAAGTAAATATTTCACCGTTGGACAAAAATGTGGACGACATACGTGGACTAATTAGAAATTATAGACCGTGACATTGGTACTGCCGGCAACAAAATGTTTCTGCAATGGTGCCGTGACGAGTTGGTTTTAAGTTTTATCTTCGTTCAACGTTTGGTTTCGTGGGACAGGACGCGGCTTCGATAAGGCACCACTGCAGAAACACAAACGTTGTGGGTCATGCCGCCCGGACAGTGAAGACCAAACGCGCACAGGCACATTTGCTTGCCGCTCAAACCCACCACACCGCCAAAGCAAGCAAAAGAGCCTGTCCTTACAGCCCACAAGGTAAGTGACAGAAAATCAGGCACTGACGACCAACAACCAAACCGACAAATCGCTAAAACCCGACCGTATTTTTAACTAAATTTGGGCTAAAGTGAATTGATTTGAAGACACATCATAAAATTATTAACGGGGACAGCAGACAAATGACCGACTTACCGGACAACTCGGTTCATTTAGCAATCACCTCGCCACCTTATTGGCAACTAAAAGACTACGGAACTGACAATCAAATAGGCTTTCACGACAGCTATGAGAACTATATCAATAATCTAAACTTAGTTTGGAAAGAGTGCTACCGTACTCTACACGATGGATGCCGCTTATGTATCAATATTGGTGACCAGTTTGCGAGAGCAGTTTATTATGGTCGCTATAAAGTAATTCCGATAAGGGAGGAAATTATAAAATTCTGTGAGAACATTGGGTTTGACTATATGGGAGCTGTTATCTGGCAAAAAGTAACAACCTCAAATACTACTGGCGGTGGAGTTCAAATGGGCTCTTATCCGTACCCTAGGAACGGTATTCTTAAACTCGACTATGAGTTCATTCTTGTTTTTAAAAAACTTGGCGATGCTCCTAAGCCGACAAAAGAACAAAAGGAACTTTCAAAAATGACAGCAGATGAATGGAACACTTATTTTGCTGGACATTGGAATTTTACTGGAGCAAGACAGAGTGGTCACATTGCAATGTTTCCAGAAGAATTGCCAAAACGTTTAATCAAAATGTTTTCGTTCATAGGAGAAACAATTCTTGACCCATTTGCAGGAAGCGGGACTACAGCATTAGCAGCAAAGAATCTTGATAGAAATTCAGTAGGATTTGAGATAAATCCTGAATTTATACCCATAATAAAAGAGAAGTTAGAAATTCATCAAAAGGATTTTGATGAAACTACTTATGAATTTATAAAGCAAGATGAAGTCACAGTAAGCTTTGAGCATGAAATTCAAAGCCTACCTTATATTTTTAAAGACCCTCATGCACTCGACAAAAAGATTGATTTAAAAAAACTTCAATTTGGTTCAATAATAGATAAGGAGAGTTCGAAAAAAAGAGAAGAACTCTTTAGCGTTAAAGAAGTTCTCAGCCCCGAAAAGATAAGGCTAAGCAATGACCTTATTGTAAAATTGATAGGAGTTAAAGAAGACCCGATTATTAATGGTGAGGCCACTGAATTTTTAAAGAAGAAGACCAAGGGGAAAAGAGTTTTTTTGAAATTTGACGTAGCAAAGTATGATTCCGAGAATAATCTCCTTTGTTACATGTACCTTGAGAATAAAACTTTTATAAATGCTCACCTAATAAAAAGTGGTTTGGTGCAAGTAGATAACTTCAGTGAGTTTAAGTATAAGGCAAAATTCACCAAACTATACGATGAACAAACAGCAAATTAAGGCTCGAATTCTTCAAATAATAAATAGAACATCGGGCTATATAACAGCTGATAGAATTTATTCCAACCTAAGCAGGAACGTTGACCCTGGTCGAACACAAGAAACAATCAGGAAATATATACGTGAGTTGGTGAATGAACAGCACAATTTAATAGGAAGCTCCAATAATGGCTATTTTAAAATTAATTCATCTGCAAAGGCGCAAGAAGCAATTAATTACTTACTAAGCAGAATTCCGGATCTTCAGTCTCGTGCTGACAATCTGAGAACAATCTGGAATACTAATAACCCAACAAATCAAATTTAGAATGGCCAAAGAATGGATTCTTAATAGCGCAATGAATAGGTTTCAGTTAAATTTTAAAAGAAACGTTGGACCTACATCTGAATCGATAAGAAAATGCTCACCCAAAACCCTTGAGGAATGGCGTGAGTACTATTTTTCGAAAGTTAAATCCAAAGAACACATCGAAGAATTAGGCAAGAAACTTTATATTAAAATAACAGAAGTAATTCAGTCTGAAGTAGCGGAGTTAACAGAACAAGATTGCATTGACTATATGATACAGCTTGTTATTGACCGAACTTTTGATGGCTATATGACTGAGATTCAAACCATCTATGGTCAGCTTCAAAAAATACTAAACGTACAAATTCAACCTGCCCCAGACGACTGGGATAGATTATTTAATGTTGATTTTTTCATTCAAGTTGGAGAAAAGTATATCGGCCTTCAGATAAAACCTGTTAATAGTGGTATACAGCTTCCGGAAATTTTCAAGGAGTATAAGCTACAGGCGGAAACTCATAAAAAATTCACAGAAGTTTTTGGAGGAAAGGTTTTCTATCTCTTTTCTGCAAAGATTGGTGACAAAAAAGAAATACAAAATAAAGAAGTTATAGATGAAATAATTCAAGAAATTAAACGCTTGACTATTTAACAAAGTATTCGAAAGTGAGATTTTGCTTCATAGTCGCACCAATGCAAAAGCCTCACAACGCTGACACACAAACCAAAGCTTTTGCATCCGTGCTCAAATTCTCCAATGGCGGCACGAACCCACAACAAAAATTTTATGCAATGCGGGGGTTCAGTGTAGGTATTAATTGTAATTTCTTAATTTCGTTCAGTAACGTGGGACAGTTCGGAGCAGGTCGGGCTTAACATTTCGCTGCGCTTCATTTTTAAGCCCTCCTATTACCCCGCACTGCATAAACTCAAACGTTGGGGGTAATGTGGCCAAGACCATCGGACAACTTAGACCTAAATGATAGAATGAAGATATGAAAAACAAAATGACCCACTTTGCAATTCACATTGACAATATTGAAAGAGCAAAGAATTTTTACGGGCAAGTATTTGATTGGGGTTTTACGTCTTACGGACCACCCGACTTTTTACAAATAAAAGCTGACAAAACCGACAACGGAGAGCTAATCGGAGCTTTACAAGCAAGGACGTATTCTCCTGTAAAAGAAAAATTAATAGGATTAGAATGTACCGTGACAGTTGAAAGCGTTGACGAAATAATTAAAAGGGTTCAAAACAACGGTGGACAAATACTTATGCCCAAGACGGCTATCCCATATGTCGGTTGGATTGCAAAGTTTTTGGACACTGAAGGGAATCTTATTTGTGCAATGCAGACAGACAACTCCGCAAGAGGTTAAGAAAATGTATAGGCTGCGAAAAATTCATCCTGACTTTCTCTACTTATTAGAGTTTAAGGAACAAAAGGTGATTGACTTGTTCAAAGACCTACGAGTATACATTCTTGAAATCTATCCGGACAGTAACGAGATACTTTATCATACCCACGCTTTAACAACTGTATTCTCTATTTCGGACAAACTAGCAGACGCTTTTTGCATGCTACCCATTTACACGAACCATTTAAACCTAGGTTTCAATAAAGGCACGTTACTTAAAGACCCAAATAAATTATTGACTGGGACAGGAAATTTGATTAGGCATGTTCCAGTTGACAATCCTAAAGATTACAGAAACAAAAAAGTTAAGGACTTAATAAAATCTGCGGTGGACATTGCAATAGCAGACATGGATAAACCGACAAAATCAATTGGGAAGACTATTTCAAAAATTAAGAAATAGGACAGTGTAGTGGAAGGCCACACTACCCCCAACAACAAGTTTATGCCAGCTGCGGGTGACGTGTTGTTATGAGGTTTTGTTTTCTTAATTTCGTTCAGCCACGTGGGACAATAACGCGCTTCGAAAGCCGCAGCCGTCATAAACTCAAGCGTTGTGGGCAACGGCCTTAAAAAGATGAGACTCAACACGACATTAATCATTGCTGGACTTCTGACTCTTGGGACAGTAACTGCTCGTGGACAGGAGATTAAATTGAATATCGTTACAGTAAACAGTTGCGACTCAACTGTGGACAACGAACTCCTAGTTCAATTAGTCAAGGGCGACAAAAAATTCTTCATAACCGACTCATTAGGGACATTCATTCTACCTGAGACCGGGGTTTATTGGTTAAAAGGCTTTGACAATAGTTTCTATACATTATCCGATTCAGTGAGACAGATAACAATTAACGCTGGACAAAATTACGACACCCTGACTAGGTCGACCATTATGAAAGGTGTCCCTGTTAACTGTACTCTACCACCAACGGGGCCTGGTTGGGGTTACCTGTGTTGTGATAATTTATGTGAAGGCTACAATGTTGACTATTTCGACAACGGTAAAAAGAGAATAGAAGGAACTTTTAAAAATGGACTACCTATTGGACAATTGATATTGTACAACTCGGAAGGTGAAAAAATTGAAGTGCAGCATTACGACAAGGGTGGACGAGGACGACTAAAGAAAAAAGAAGTTTTGCAGTAATCGGCCGCAGCCCACAACAAAGTGCATAATCAATGGCGGGGCTCAGTGTAAATTTGTAGTTTAGTTTTTCAAAGCAACGTTTAGTTCCGTGGGACAGTGAAGCACTTCGAATACCCGCCACTGCTTATGCACCAACGTTATGGCCAATGCAACAAAAGTAAATCGATAAATAAACAACACATGAAACAATTACTATCAATTTTTATTCTATTAACACTCTTGCAATTCAATGCAGTGGGACAGTTTAAAGACGGACACTATTATAAAAAGGACGGAACTAAAATATCCGGACTTATAAAATTTAATTACGGAGGGAATGCATTTACCAATAAATCAGACGGAGATTGCTCAATTTCATTCAAACCAGACAAAAAAGGAAATAAGGTAAGACTTACAACTAATGATATCTGCTGTTTTGTTATTGAAAAGGACAGCTTTGCAATAATTAGAAATTTTAGACTAAATGCCTTTGTCACCTATCCACAGGACTTTGCAAAAGTTATAGAATCTGGAAAGATTAACCTGTACCTGTATTATAGTACGGTTCAATCAGGAAGCGGGCAATATGGAGGAGTGGTTTCGACTGTGACCGACTGGGTCGTTGAAAAAGATGGCAAAGCCGACAAATTGACAAAGAAAAAATTTAAAGAGTTAATACCGACATACTTGAATGACTATCCTGAGTTACTTGATAAGATTAATAACGACCAATTGAATTATGAGGACTCTGAAAAAATAATTAAAATGTATAATGACCGTTGGAGAAACATGTAATTGCACTGGCCATAACAATGTGCATATTCAATTTGGCGGGTTCAGTGTCCTCTTAAAGTTTCGGTTTCAATATTTACATTTGTCACGGGGGACAGATTTCAACTTGGTCGCCTTGTCGGCCTCACGGCCTTAACAAGGCTCCTAATCCGCCAAACTGAAATATGCACTCACGTTGTACACAATGCGGCCGGAAAGAGAAGTCCTACGCAACGGGTGACAACGTAAACGACCCAGACTCGGCTCCGCAGACAATAACGGCAGACTTCAAATCAATAAAGCTTTAGGTTCACACTGCCAACACGCGACAAGAGAACCTTAAAATTTCGTTTGCTGACTGAGATGCAATTTCGGCTTCGGCAGACAAGGACTGAAAAACAAAAACAAAGGACTCGTTTACGCGGAGAATTTTTCAATCCGTGGACAGGATTTCGTCCCGCGGAGAGTTTCGGCAATTGCCCGCGCGCACGTGTTGACACAGGCGACTGTCTTAAACTGCGGACTTAGATTTGGTTTCAAAATAAAGTTTCTAACTGTGGACTAAGACTCGTTTCTTTATTACGGTCGACAGGCCGCACTGTGTACAACACTATGTTTATTTAATTGCGGGGTGCCGTGTTGCGTTGTAGTTTTTGTTTCTTAATTTAGTTCGGTGTCGGGGGACAAGGCGGAGC
>JAEUUB010000505.1 GCA_016787745.1 Cyclobacteriaceae bacterium | reverse complement strand
CCCACTCTTCTACTTGCCGGCTGCTTACCCACACAAAATCATGAAAAAGGTCTGGAGTCAGTTCATAGCTATTCAATCCCGATTTTTAACGATTCAACTTCCTTCTCAAAAATAAAGAACACCGGAGCTATTATCGATAAGATTTATAGTGACTACGCTGAGAGAAATCATTTTCCCGCGATCAGTTATGGCATTATTGCCGGTGGGCAATTGGTTTATTCTGGAAGCGTGGGAACTTCCAACCTGACTTTAAAATCGCAAGCCAACACACAAAGTCTGTTCAGAATCGCTTCGATGAGCAAAAGTTTTACCGCGATGGCTATTTTAAAACTTCGCGATGAAGGAAAACTTTCTTTAACCGATCCGGTTTCAAAATACATATCAGAAATGAAAGGAGCGGGTGCACTTACCACCGATGCGCCCGCCATTACAATTCAAGATCTCCTTACTATGTCAGCAGGTTTTCCGGAAGATAACCCCTGGGGCGATAGGCAGTTGGATGCCACGGATGAAGAATTATTGAACCAGATTAGCCAGGGTATTTCCTTCTCGAATGTGCCCGGGGTTTCGTTTGAATACAGTAACCTTGGTTTTGCCTTGCTGGGAAAAATAATTACCAACGTTTCAGGAAGTTCATATCAGATGTACATAACAGAAAACATTATGAAGCCTCTTGGAATGAACGATTCCAAATGGGAGTATGCAGAGGTGCCTGAGGATATACTTGCCCTGGGATATTTATGGCAGGATGAACAATGGGTGGAAGTACCGCTACTTCACGATGGCGCTTATGGCGCCATGGGTGGCTTACTTTGCTCTATTGAAGATTTCAGCAAATACGTGGCCTTGCATTTGGACGCGTGGCCACCTCGCAATATCCCTGAAACCGGGCCTGTAAAAAGAAGTTCTATTCGTGAGATGCACCAGCCGTGGCGTTTCAATAATATTTTTGCCGATGCAAAAACCCGCAGTGGCGAACGTTGCCCGATAGCCGTTGGGTATGGCTATGGATTGGGGTGGAGAAAGGATTGCAATGGATTGGTCCGCATTTCGCACAGTGGTGGCTTACCGGGTTTTGGCAGTGAGTGGCGCATCTATCCGGAATATGGAATTGGTGTAGTCTCATTCAGCAATCACACATACGGAGCACCGGGGCTTCCCAATGCCATGGTGTTGGATACATTGGTGTCATTGGCAGGTTTACAACCGCGCGTGTTACCTTCGTCCGCTATATTAAAACAGAGACAAGATGAAATAACCAAGCTATTGCCTGCCTGGAAGGAAACACCAAACCTCTTTGCCGAAAACTTTTTTATGGATGAATCTCTTGATCGCAGAAAAGCAGCAACGCAAAAATTATTTGATGAAATGGGATCCATTCTTTCAACTGGCGAACTCCATCCTGAAAATCAGCTTCGGGGAAGCTTTTTACTAGTTGGCGAAAAGAAAAATCTACGCGTATTCTTTACCTTAACTCCTGAACCGCAGGCATTAATTCAGCAATTGGATCTGGATTTAATGGATAAATAGATCCTCACAAAACAAATTATTACTTCCATGACAAACCGGTACGCTGGAGAAATCCATATCAATCCCATTCGAATCTTAAGAAATGATGACTTTAATAACGATGGACACATTAAAGATATCGATGCCACAATAAAACAAGTAATTGATCTGAGTCAGAAAACCAGTGAAAGAATGAAGCAACTCAAGGAGTGGCTGCAAAATTCAAATAACCAAGGTACCGTTCAATTTCATTTTGCAGATGGAGGATATATAAGCATAAAGGGATTGCCCGATAGCCAACTCAAACAACTCGCAGCAAAAGGCCTAATTGAATTATTCGACTTTGCAACCGACAAAGAGTGGGTGAAAAAGTTTGGGCCTCAATTTGGGTTGATCTGGGAAAATGGTCGTGCCGTAGAACTATGAGTATGCGCGTATTTTTTTAACCTGTAAAGCTGATCATTACATACGCAACCAATCCGATAACAAGCAAGGAAAAAGCAATATCCCAAAAGTTATAACTGTTGCGGTTTGCAAGCCTTTGCTCCGCACTTAAGGTTCCAAAAGTCAACCCCTGAATCTGCGCATCTTGTGGAGCGGGTGTTAACCAGCTTGTTATGAGACAAAGCATTACGCAAAACAAAAAGAACCACGCAGCAAACGATAAAAAATTCGCACTCCCCAGGGTATGTAACATTGTACCAGGCTCAAAACTATCAATAGCCAATTCAAGACCAATGCGTATAAATGCTGCAATCATTCCAACAACCAGGGTTACCAAAGCGCCTTTGTTGTTAATCCTTTTATAAAAAATTCCTAACAAAAAAACAGCCGTAATGGGTGGGGCAATATAACTCTGAACGGACTGCAGGTATTCATACAACACCCCAGAAATATTTTGCATAATGGGTATCCAGGCTATGCCTAACAAAACCACCAGGGCTGTGGCAATTCTTCCGATGCGAAGCAATTCCTTTTCAGGAGTTTCAGGTTTTAACTTTTTATACACATCGACCGTAAATAAGGTGGAGCATGAATTGAACACCGATGCCAATGAACTCATAAGAGCGGCCATCAATCCTGCGGCCACAAGGCCGCGTAAACCTGCCGGCATTTTATTCATAAGCAATGCAGAAAATGCCTGATCGGGTGAATCCCATGACAATTCTCCTTTATTCTTTAAGGCCAGCGCCACTACGCCCGGAATCAGGAAAAGAAAAACGGGCAACAGTTTTAGCAAGCCTCCGAAAATTGTTCCGCGTCTTCCCTCTTTAATATTTTTAGCTGCCAACACGCGCTGCACGATATATTGATCGGTGCACCAATACCAGATGCCCACCACCGTACTGGTTATTACCAGGCTTGGCCATGGAAAATCCGGATCCGTTGCCGGACGCCACATGTTCAAATATCCGGGTTCTAAAGAGGCCCGCATCCCGTCCCATCCACCAACGGAATCAAGTCCAATGTACGTAAGCGTGCCGGCTCCAATTACCAACACCATGGTCTGCAAGGCTTCTGTGTATACCACTGCCCGCATCCCGCCAAGGATTGTATATACACCTGTGAGTACCACGGTTAGCAGCGCACCAAACCAAAAATCAATGTTCAATATGGAAGAGATAACAATACCTCCGGCATAGACAGTTACCGAAATTTTGGTTAACACATAGGCAATGAGCGAGAACACACTTAAGAACCAACGCGTGCGCGAATCAAAACGTCTCTCTAAAAACTCGGGCATGGTAAACACGCCACTCCGGATATAAAAAGGTAAGAAAATCCAACCTAATGTGATCACCAGCCAGGCATGAAGCTCATAAATCAACATAGGAATTTTACCGCCAGCCCCCGCCCCCGCCAGACCTACTACATGCTCGGAGCCTATATTAGAAGCAAAGATAGATGCGCCCACTACGAACCAACCGATATTGCGACCTGCCAGAAAGTAGTCCTCGGTATTTTGTTGCCTTCGGGTCATTACCCAGGCGGCCAGCGCAGCAATAAGTAAAAAGTAAATTCCTATTACAACCCAGTCGAGCGTGGTGAACCCTTGCATTGTCTATTGAATTATTTTAATAAAAGGTTTTGATGGATGGCAGGAACCTCTGCGTAGTCATTACGGTTTCAAGTTAGCTTTGAGTAAATTTATTAAAATAAGAATCAAATAAAAGAGCCGGATTATAAAATCACTTCAAACTCAAAATAAAAATCGCGGCTGTATCAAAAGTCACTTGGTCATCGCGGGCACCGACCCGCGATCCCGTTTTCTAAATGGATGATGGGATTCCGGCTCAAGGCCGGAATGACATTTTAATCTTATTCGACTTTTGAGACAGCCTCTTTATAACTAATTCCTATTGTAAACTTACCGTTCCGCATAAACATTTATATATCCCGGACGGCCCTTATGCAAATAATAATCAAAGTCATCGTCCCAGTAATCCACGCCTTGTATCCGGGCACTTGCAAAATTAACCCGATACATAAAGTCTGGTACGCGTGAGGTAACTATCCAGTTT
>JAEUUB010000499.1 GCA_016787745.1 Cyclobacteriaceae bacterium | reverse complement strand
GTGTGACGGCACTCAGTAAATTCAACAATCTTACACAACGACTGATCACCGCTTTTCTGGGCGCTGCGGGCATTGTCTTTGGCATTATGTTCAGCGAATGGACGTATCTGATCGTGTTCTTCATCATCTGTCTTTTTTCGTTGATAGAATTTTATAAACTCTCGGGTTTGGATGGCATGGTGCCACAAAAAACATTTGGCACAATTTGCGGAGTGTTGATTTTCTGCTTGTCGTTTTTCATTGAACGGGGCGACATCTCGTACCGGTACTACTTTTTAATTTTTCCGGTGGTGTCATGTGTGTACATGATTAAACTCTATAAAAAATTTGAGCGCAAACCCTTTACCAACATCGCCTATACTTTTCTGGGGATATTTTATGTGGCGGTACCTTTCGCCTTATTGAACATTGCCACATTCGAAAATCAGAAGTACGACTATCAAATTATATTTGGTTGCTTGTTTATTTTATGGGCCAGCGATACCGGGGCCTACTTTGCAGGTACATTATTCGGCAAACGAAAATTATTTGAACGCATTTCACCTAAAAAATCGTGGGAAGGATTTATTGGCGGGGCCCTGCTTGCCTTTGCTTTTGCCTATGGACTTCCCTACTTCTTTAGCGCCATCGGACACGAACCCACCATTCGCTCGTGGCAATGGATGGTTATTGGGGTGATTATTATTATTGGCGGTACGTTTGGCGATCTGGTTGAATCATTACTAAAGCGGAGTATTGAAATAAAAGACTCGGGCGATAGTTTGCCCGGGCATGGCGGTTTTCTCGATCGCTTTGATGGACTCCTAATCTCTACGCCTTTTATTGTTGCGTTTTTAGAGATATTTTAAATGTACCTATAGGTTTAGAGAATTTTCTAAAAAATGAGCATGAATCAACCCCAATTCAGGAATTACACTTTGCGGTAATTGCCCGGCACTGGTTCATTAAATTTTACTGTCTACAATTCCTCCTTACAACTGTATGGGAATACCGAATTTCTATATCTTTGCAACCGATTTAGGGGGCTAAAATCAAACTTTTAGCCCCTCCACTTCACCACATATTTATGGCATATATAGAACCTGCACCGCTTCTTGATAAGGAAAATCCATTTGAGGCCATGATGTCGCGTTTCCATACGGCATCGCAAATTTTAGGTTTGGAAGATGAAGTATATAATGTACTTAAGTCACCGGCCAAACAGGTAATTGTTTCCTTGCCCGTAACCATGGATGACGGCAGCATTAAGGTTTTCGAGGGCTACCGGGTTATTCACTCCACTATTCTTGGACCTTCCAAGGGGGGTATTCGGTTTGATCCACATGTAAATCTGGATGAAGTAAAAGCGTTAGCAGCCTGGATGACCTGGAAGTGCGCAGTAGTCGATATCCCCTATGGAGGCGGTAAGGGGGGTGTAACCTGCAACCCCCGAGAGATGAGTGCCGGAGAGATTGAACGTTTAATGCGCTCTTATACGCAAGCGCTCATCGATGTTTTTGGCCCCGATCAGGATATCCC
>JAEUUB010000497.1 GCA_016787745.1 Cyclobacteriaceae bacterium | reverse complement strand
TTATCGTGTGGCGATACCTCTATAGAATGAATCATTCCTTCGGGTAAACCGGCAGGGGTAACATTGCTCCAGCTTTTGCCACCATCTTTTGTTAGGTTTACCAGACCACAATCACTTCCTGTATAAATAACGCCCTGCTCGTGCGGAGATTCAATCACATAATAAATTGTGTTATAGTTTTCACCACCGGCTCCTTCGTTGGTGATAGGCCCACCACTTGTATTTTGTTTTGTGGTGTCATTCCGGGTGAGGTCCGGGCTGATCACCTCCCAGCTAAATCCACCGTTGGTACTTTTGAATAGCACGTTGCCTGCGTGATATAAAGTTTTGGCATCATGAGGTGAATTGATTAAGGGTGCGTTCCAGTTAAAACGATATTTCATTTCACGCGGCTTGAATCCCAAATTCGTTGCCGGATATTCCTGGATGTCCTTTACCTCGCCAGTTCGTGTATCCAATACATCAATAATACCTTGATAACATCCTCCGTATAACAACTCAGGATTGGCCGGATCATTAAAGGCGATCCACGCGCTTTCGCAACCCGGGCCATTGAACCAATCTTTTTCTGTAATTCCATAGCTGCCGTTACGGCTGGGAATGGCCACCGAAGAGTTATCTTGCTGACCACCATAAACCCAATATGGAAAGCGATTGTCTACATTAACCCGGTAAAATTGTGCAGTTGCCTGATTGTTTAATGGTGACCAAGAACGGCCGGTGTTAAAACTGATTTCACCGCCACCATCATCGGCCAAAGCCATAGTGCTGTTTGTCTTTGGATTAATCCATAGATCATGAGTATCTCCATGTCCAACACGCAATACAGAAAAAGTCTTTCCGCCATCGATCGAGCGGGTCATCGGTGCATTCAGCACATAAACAACATCTTCATTGATCGGATCAGCAAAAACTTCCATGTAATACCAAGAGCGGGCTGTAATGGTATGGTCGCTGGTCATATGGTTCCACTTCTTGCCTCCATCATCGGATCGATATAAACCGGCTTTCGATTTTTCAGCTTCCACGATAGCATAAACGCGATTGGGATTAGCCCGCGAAACAGAGATTCCCATCTTTCCCAGTTCCTTAGGAAGGCCTTCCATTATCTTAGACCAGGTCTCGCCACCATCGATGGATTTCCAAAGAGCGGAACCTGCCCCGCCACTCTCTACTTTCCATGGATATCTTCTATGTTGCCAGGTAGCTGCGTATAAGATCCTTGGATTTGCCATGTCCATACTCAGGGCAGAAACACCCGTATTCTCATCAACGTACAATGTCTTTTTCCAGGTGGCTCCGCCATCAGTCGATTTGTATACGCCACGATCGGAACTGGGGCCATGCACAGCGCCTTGAGCGCCAACCAAAACAATGTCGGGGTTTGATGGATGCACAGCGATCTCAGAAATATGTCGCGTTTTTTCAAGTCCTATATTCTTCCAGGTTTTCCCGCCATCGGTTGATTTATAAACACCATCTCCATAGGAAGTCATAACGCCACGCACAGCATGTTCACCGGTGCCAACATAAATTACATTGGGATCGCTTTCGCAGATGGCGATTTCACCAATAGAGCCAACCTTAAAAAATCCGTCCGAAATATTCTTCCAGGTAATTCCGGCATCATCCGTTTTGGCAATTCCGCCTCCCGTGTAGCCGACATAGTAAACATTGTCGTCCTGTACCACACCCGAGATCGCGTTGGCACGTCCGCCCCGGAAGGGGCCAATGTTGCGCCACTTTAAACCTTTAAAGTTAGTAGCATCAAGTGTAGGCGCAGGGGCCTCTGTTTTTGATTTTGATTTTTGGGCGACCATAGGTGTATAACCCAGGAACACTCCGAGTAGTAGGAAGTATAGCTTTCTCATAGAAGGTTAAATTACGCTACCTATTTAGACAAATCCCGGTAAAGAAACTATCTAATTTATGTATTTGGTATTACCGGTTTTTCAGTTCGCGTGTGGCTCTGGAAAAAGCTGTTTTTATAGAATGGCCTTGATTATGATGCTGGTCTTTTACCACCCATTTTCCATTAACCAAAGTGCCCACTATTCGGCTTGAGTCCGAGGTGTAAAGAATAGTGGCCAGTCTGTTTTTTTCTGTAGTATCAGCCAGCAAATGAGTTTGGGCATTGTAGATAACTGCGTCAAAGGGGTTTCCTATTTCGAAATGATTTGAAGCCGTGACCCCCATGGCCTTTCTTCCGGATTCAATTTCTTCGTTGATCAAATAAGCTGCCGCATCGCCTTCAAAAGTGTTGCGCTGATTGCTTACCAGGCGCTGACGATAGTCAATCATTCTAAACTCCTCCATTGGGCTTAAGCCGATGTGGCTATCCGTACCAATACACCAACGTCCACCCAATCTTACATATTCCTTCATTCGAAAAATTCCATCACCAAGATTTCCTTCTGTGGAAGGGCACAACACAACGGTTGCTCCTGATTTCGCCAAGGATGCGAGTTCAGTATCATCCAAGTGCGTAGCGTGAACCAGATTAAACCGATCGTTTACGTTCAGGTTGTCGAGTAACCATTGCATGGGTCGTTTTCCGGAATAGGCAAGGCAATCCTGTACTTCTTTTTTTTGCTCTGCAACATGAAGATGAAAAGGTAAATCAGCAGGACCTTGCTGGTAGGTTGTCTTAATATCCTCCAACGCTACTGCCCTGAGTGAGTGTATACTAAAGGCAAGTAGAGCCGAAGTGTTTTTAAGTGCTGATTTTGACTCTTCCAGAAGTTTAAAATAGTCATCGATTGTTTTCGAAATAAATCTTCTTTGCCTTGGTTGGGGTTGTTGCCCAAAACTTCCCTTTTGATAAAATACCGGGATTAGAGTAATCTTAATTCCTGCCATTTGAGCCGCGGCTACCATTCGCATACCCATCTCGGCAAGATGCGCGTATGGTTTTCCATCTTTATCATGATGCAGGTAATGAAATTCGGCTACCTGGGTGTACCCATGTCGTACCATTTCTGCGTAAAGCAT
>JAEUUB010000245.1 GCA_016787745.1 Cyclobacteriaceae bacterium | reverse complement strand
AGTTTGCTTGTGCTTATGTTGATCGCATCCTGCTCAAAGGTAAAAACTCCGGCCCTGGCCCCTGAACCGATACAACTGGATTCCACCCTGGTGGCACCAATTTCAGAATTAAATGTGCCGGTATATTTTCCCGTGCAGGAGATGGAAAACATGGCGAACGAGAAACTGGCGAATAAAATTATTGAAGCACATCTCAGCATCAACCAAAAGGAAGATAGCCTGCATTTGTCTGTGTCGCGGTTTCAACCCATTGTACTTGAATACGATGGCGACCGGGGTATTACGTATAAACTCCCCATACAAATTGATGGCGTGGTTGATGCAAAAGTGGTAGGCATTAAGGTACGAAATAAAGAGCCCATTCGGGCGAAAGTAATTATTACGATGTTTTCGGATTTGTACCTGGACGATAACTGGATGCTGGCCCCGCAAACAGAATTGAAAGACATTAAGTGGGTGGAAGAACCCAAGTTGAAAGTGGCGGGCTTAAATATTAATCTGAAATCGCCCATTGAAAATATTTTGATGAATAATAAGGATAAGATTGTTGAGAAACTCGATGAGTCTGCAAAGAACGTAATCAAAATAAGAGAAGCCATTGAAAAACTCTGGGTTGACATTCAAAAACCCATTCGTATAAATAAAAAGGTAGTACCGGTGTGGCTTAAAGCCGAGGCCACCGATATAGATGGTAAGTTGTTTGCCCGGTCAAAAGATACATTAATGATTAAGGCCAAAATCAGTGCCAGCCTGTATACCGTAATGGATTCTGCTGCAGCCATAAAACCCGTGGGTCCTTTGCCTAAATTAAAACGAAACATTGAGGAAGAGCCAGGCCTTGAAGCTTATGGATTGGTTACCCTTCCTTTTTTTGTAGTGAACCAGGTACTTTCTCAGGCAACCGACACCATGCACTTTACTTTTCAAAATCACTCCGTTAAAATTAAATCTACTGAGATGTATGGCGTTCAGGATGGAATTGCCTTAAGGGTTTCTTTACAAGGCGATGTAAAGGCCAATGTATTTCTGAAAGGAACCTTAGGATTTGATTCCGCAGGTCGAAAGTTGGTGATCGAAAATTTTGGATTTGATGTTGACTCTGAACAAACACTGATAAGCGCTGCGAATTGGCTGGTACACGATGAGATTATTGAACGCATTCAACCGTATTTGTCCATTTCGCTTGAAAATGTTTTTGATATTCTGCCGGCTCTTATTAACAAGGGAATTGAGGAAGGAAAGATTGGGTCAAAAATTGACATCCATTTCACTGAATGGGATTTATCCATTTACCAACATCTGATTACAAAGGATAATATTCAGATAATTGCTTCGGTAAAAGGCCGGGCGGATGTCGAATTACAAAAAGGGCTCTTCAATAAGAAGAAGAAAAAAGCGATATAAAAACACGCGCAAAAAAATAAGAGACTGTCTCAAAAGTTGAATAAGATTGAAATGTCATTCCGGCCTTGAGCCGGAATCCCATCATCCATTTAGAAAACGGGATCGCGGGTCGGTGCCCGCGATGACGAGATGACTTTTGAGACAGCCTCTTATTTCCAAAAGTGTTAAAAGTATTAATTGGAGTGGAAGGCAAATCCCAGGTTTAACGTAAAGAATGATTGGGCTGCATCCAATTCACTTCCTGCTTTAAATCCATAATTAAATTTACCAGAAAGGTTAATGGCCGTCATATCCGTTAACATGTAATGAACGCCAATCTCCGGTTGCAAAAGAAAGTTCCACGCCTCTTGTTCTATGGTATAAAGGTTCATGTCCGTATTTCTTCGCGTATACATGGTACCCACGCCAAGACTCACGTATGGATTAATCGTTTCCCCGGGCTTTAAATAATAGGTGGGGTTAATCATCATGGGTACGTGGTTGCTATAGCGATACTGCTTACCCGACAGGGATTGATTGTCCAGAACATAAGTATCAAAACCTAATTCCTCATAGAAAACATTCCAACCAACACTAAAGCCTACACCAATATTGGGTTGCACCATTTTCCGAAAGTCG
>JAEUUB010000473.1 GCA_016787745.1 Cyclobacteriaceae bacterium | reverse complement strand
AATGAAGTTTGGCTACCATAATCACGATTTTGAGTTTTCTGAAAAATATGGCGATCAAACGCTCTATGATATTATCCTGCAAAACACAGATCCATCTTTGGTGATGCAACAATTGGATACCGGGAACTTATATAATGGTGGAGCCAAGGCAATTGATATTGTACAAAAATACCCTGGCCGCTTTGAATCCTTGCATGTAAAAGACGAGATCGCCAGTGAAGGAGGACATGAGAAATTTGAGAGTACTATCCTGGGAACAGGAATTGTAAATGTTAAAGAGGTTGTAGATCTGTGCCGCAAGTCTGGTGGAACTACACATTTTATCATTGAGCAAGAGTCGTATCAAGGTAAAACCCCGATTCAATGCATGAAGGAAGACTATGAAATAATGAAAAAGTGGGGTTATTAACCCACTTTTAAAGTTGGGATTTTATGTTAGGTGAATTAAGCAGGGAAGAAATTGAAAACGTACTCTCATCCAATGTAATTGGAAGAATAGGATGTACTGGCGGAGGGCGGGTATATGTTGTTCCGGTAACGTACGTTTATGATAACGGGTATGTAATCGGGCATACGAAAGAAGGAATGAAGATTGAATTCTTGCGCAAGAATCCTGAGTGTTGTTTTGAGGTGGATGAAATGAAGGAAATCTCACGGTGGCGAAGTGTAATCGCGTGGGGCACCTTTGAAGAGTTAGAGGGCGCAGAGGCAGATAAGGCAATGGAAAAATTGCTTGCCCGATTAATGCCTCTCGTGCCCAGTGAGACCAGTCATGCCAGCCGAATGGGACCCACGTCTTCTAAACGCATATCAACACAAGGGAACAATCCTATTGTATACAGAATTTTATTAAAGGAGAAATCTGGACGCTACGAACGATAATTCAGGAAGTTATTTTTTCAACATGGGAAATAGTTTTCTGATCTCTTCCTCTTTGGGTTGGGTTCCGTACTCACAGATTTCAAATGCTTCTGCTTTTTTCACGAGTGTAGCTTTCTCTTTGCCATACCATAACTCCAACGTTTTACGGACCTCGGGAGTTATTGGGACCACCGATCGGGTAGCCAGCCATTTTTCCCGGTCGGCCGGATTTTTAGGGACTTCACTTTCATAACCTGCAATCCAGGGCAACCATTCATATACTTGCGACTCATGCGCACTAATAGCATGAATCTTTTGCCGATACACCGAGGTGATATCAATCGCGATATCAGGGCGAAATGGATTGGGTCTTTGAAAAAAATCCTGTGAATATAAAAACACCGGATTCTTCTTAAGGGGCGGAGTGTCAGGAGCCACATTAGGAACCGCTACCATATACGCTGCGTCCTGTACCAGCACCCCTGTATAGCGATGATCGGGATGGTAATCGTTGGGTCGGGGTGCAATCACTACATCTGCATTCCATTCTCTTATTTTCCGGATTACCTGTAAGCGAATGTCCAGTGTGGGTAATAACTCGCCATCGTGGTTATCGAGTACATCATAGGTGACACCAAATCGCTTGCCGGCTTCCAGCGCTTCCGCCATTCTTCGTTTGGCCAGGGCACCTCCCCCTTGCGTTTGATGTCCTGCATCGCCATTTGTAACAGATACAAATTTCACGGCATACCCCATCGAGGCAAAAAGCGCGGCTGTACCTCCGGCATCCAAATCGCAATCATCCGGATGAGCCCCAATAACAATAACGCGCGGGAAAGAGTTTTGAGCCCATCCACTCATGGCTGCAAAAAATAGAAATGGAAGAATAAGTTTTTTCATGCATGCGGGATTTAGAGTTTAACAGGACATTTCACTACCAATTTATTAAATTGAATGAGAAAATTGCGTGACATGACAAAGTATGTATTGCTTATCTTTCTTTCACTACCCCTGGTGGGTCTTTCTCAACAGGCGAAATCGGCAACTATAAAAATCACAGCCACCGCGGATTTTAAACTATCCGGAAACGGAAAAGCGCCTGAGTGGAGTACCACTTCGTGGATTACCCTTCCGCATCGTGAGGGACCCTGGAAGTACGAAACAAAGGTGAAACTCTTGTATTCGACCACCGGTATCTATGGGTTATTTTTTTGTGAGGATCAAGTAATCACCTCTACTTTAAAAGAAGACAACGCTGATCTGTACAATGAAGATGTTGTGGAAATATTTTTCTGGCCGGATGAGTCGGCCCCGCTTTATTTCGAATATGAATTATCGCCATACAATTACGAATTGCCGATTCTTGTACCCAACGATAAAGGAACATTTTTTGGTTGGCTGCCTTGGCACTATGAAGGTGAACGGAAAACAAGACACGCAACGAATATTGAAGCCAAATCGTGGACTGCCGAATTTTTTATTCCTTATGCGCTCCTGAAACCATTGGCAAACGTTCCGCCAACACAAGGTACAACGTGGCGGTGTAATTTTTATCGGATTGATTACGATCAGGGCGCTTCCGAGTGGTCGTGGCAACCTACCCGAACTAATTTTCACGACATAGAAAGCTTTGGAACGATTTTGTTCAATTAAAGAATGCTATCTACCCAAAGGCTGATTTCTTCCGCAAGCTTAGGTAATAAATTTTGTTTGGGTACTTTAAAGCTGTGATCAGCACCTTCAAATTTTAGTAACGAAGCGGTTGCAAGTTTTTGAGTTACGCTTTCTATCAGGGTCCATTCGGCTAATGTATCGCGGGTGCCTTGCAAGAAAAGCATGGGGACTTTTATTTTTCCAAGATGCGTAGCCCTGTCTATGCCCGGCTTACCGGCCGGATGCAAGGGAAATCCAACAAACACAATTCCAGCAATCTCGGATTCGGGATGGCCGGATAAATACTGAGAAGTCATGCGGCCCCCAAAGGATTTGCCCCCGGCAACCAACGGAATATCCGGAAACAACTGACGCGCTTTATCAATGGCTGCCGCTACGGCCTGGTGTGCTACCGCTGGAAAGTCCGGGCGTTTTTTCTTTTGCTCCATATACAAAAAATTGTACCTAAGCGAAGCGATGCCTCTCGTTGCCAACTCTTCCGACAAGCTTTTCATAAACGGATGTTGCATACCCGCACCGGCACCGTGAGCAAAAACATAAACGGCTTTTGGCATCTCGGGTGTAATTACCTCTGCGGAGAGCTTTTCTTTTGAAGGAAGGGTAATGGAGTGCAATGCTGATGAGCTCATAGTTTATTTTGATTTTCAGCGGTGGCCATTTCCCAGCCGATCATCCCTTTTTTCCGAACCGCACTCCATCGGTATTCTCCCAAAATTCCATCTTTACGAATTACCCGATGGCAGGGAATAAGGTAAGCAATATGATTTGCCCCTACGGCTGATCCAACGGCTTGCAGAGCATTGGGATTGTGAATATCGCGGGCAATGTTTTGATAGGTAGTGACACAACCTGCCGGCAACTTTAACAAAGCATTCCATACTTTAATCTGAAAGTTGGTTCCCTTCACCAACAAATGAATTTTGCCTTGGTTCGGATCATTATGTGACGGAAAAATTCGTTGTATAAATGAAAAAGTCAAACTTTCGTTTTGATGAAAAACGGAGTTGCTCCAATGTGTTTTCATTTTTTCAATTTCGATTTGCGGATCTTCATCGGTGGAAATAAAAGAGAGCCAACAAACCCCCCGGGGAGCTACGCCTATCAATGCGAGACCAAAGGGTGTTTCGTGTAAACCATACTCTATAGTAAGGCCCTGCCCTTTTTGTTTGTATTCGTTGGGAGTAACCGACTCGAGTGTGGTAAATAAATCATACACCCGTGACTGACCCGAGAGACCTGCTTCTTCCGCTACCTGTTCCAGGTTCTTTGATTTTGTTAGCCGGTCTTTTAGAAATTCAACCGTAAGAAATTGCAAAAAGCGTTTAGGACTTATGCCCGCCCATTCGGTAAAAAGGCGTTGAAAATGAAACGGAGATACGTGCGCTTCCTCTGCAATTTCGCTTAACTCTGGCTGGCGCTTGAAATTCTTTTCCAAAAAAAGAATAGCTTGTTCAATACGCTGATAATTGATTTGCTGTTGTTCGGTCACAATCATAAAGCTAAATATTTATTATGTAAAGGTGAGGCCAGGGACCGATCGACTCAACCTGTTTCTTGCTGTTTCCTGGGGAAATCTGGAGATCAAATCTCACAATATTACTTGAGGGCTTATTTTAAGGATGATCGGTGAATTCGGGTAAATCAACCTTTGTATATTGAGGTCAAAATAAAAGACGATTATGAGATACTTTTTGCTTCCCGCACTCTTGCTTATTTCCAATATGTTATTTGCCCAAAAGAATATTCAGGGCTTTACAGCCGAGACTGCTAAGACAGAATTTGCCTTGGAGGAAAAATTCGACAGTTATTTAAAAACAGATAACATTGACCAATGGATGAAACGATTGACCGCACGGCCACATCATCTGGGTTCACCGGCAGGCAAGGAATACGCGGAGTGGATGCGCGATCAATTCAGAAGTTGGGGCTACGAGGCAGAGATAGAAACATATAAGGTATTGTTTCCCACCCCAAAAGTAAGAGTGCTGGAGTTGGTGGGTCCGGGTAAATATAAAGCGAAATTGGCAGAGCCACCGCTCAAAGAAGATGCTACTTCGGGTCAAGTGAAGGAACAACTTCCTACCTATCATGGCTTTTCGGCTGATGGAGATGTTACAGCCGAGCTTGTGTTTGTGGGGTATGGCGTGCCTTCGGATTACGAGGAGTTGGCAAAGCTGGGGATTGATGTAAAAGGGAAAATTGTGATTGCCAAGTATGGTGGTTCGTGGCGAGGCATCAAGCCTAAAGTAGCGGAAGAGAAA
>JAEUUB010000465.1 GCA_016787745.1 Cyclobacteriaceae bacterium | reverse complement strand
GTGAGGTACACTAATATTCAACGTTTCGGGATCTACATCGGCAAAACGTACAATTACGCCCATGTATAAAAACGGAATGTTTGTAGCCGTGCAGGTAAACACGGGCACAATCACCTGATCGCCTGGTTTTAATCCAGCCAGGATATAGGCCAGGTGCAATGCATCGGTACCGGAACCCACGGCAATAGAAGTACCTGCTCCGGCAAACCGTTGGGTAAATTCTTTTTCAAATTGTGCTACCCGGGGCCCCTGGCCAATCCATCGCGAGTGCAAAACTTCTGCTACCGATTCAACGGCTCGTTCCGGTACGTGGGGATGAAACAATACTATGCCTTCTGATTCATGCATCACAGGCAATTCGTTCATGGGTTTTTCGTAGTGCATTTGGGTTGTAACTGAGGTAGATTAAATGGCTGGCAAATTTACTTTAAAAAAAGAAAGCCCCGCAAGGAGCTTTCGATGTTCATTCCTATTCACAAATTACTAGAAACCATCTCAAAAATGTTAGTACATCAGCCCGAGCCAGGCGAAGGCTATTTTGTATTAGAAAAAAGAGGTTTCGACAAGCTCAACCTGACACATACTCAATTTTGAGGGCTTCTAAATGTTGGGCTGCGGAGTTGTTCGTAAGTAAGGTTTTATTCGGGTATGACCTTTTGGAAATTTAGAAGGCACATCTTCATCTTTAACTGCCGCTGTAATAATTACGTCTTCGCCATGCTGCCAATTGGCTGGAGTAGCTACACTAAACCCGGCTGTTAATTGAAGGCTATCTATAACCCGAAGAATTTCATCAAAATTACGTCCGGTGGCAGCCGGATACGTAATGGTTAGTTTCACTTTTTTGTCGGGACCAATTACAAACACCGAACGAACCGTAAACTTATCGCTTACCTCCGGATGTATCATGTCGTAAAGGTTGGACACTTTGAAGTCGGGGTCGGCAATTATGGGAAAATTGACTTTCGTTTTTTGGGTTTCATTTATATCTCCGATCCATTGATGATGCGAAGCCACGGAGTCTGTACTTAAAGCAACCACCTTTACATTCCGCTTATCAAATTCGGACCTGAGTTTTGCAACAGCACCTAACTCCGTGGTGCATACGGGGGTAAAATCAGCAGGGTGCGAAAACAGTACACCCCAACCCGTACCTAACCACTCATGAAATTTAATTGTGCCCTCTGATGTTTCAGCCGTGAAATCCGGAGCAATGTCTCCTAATCGTAATGACATAATGTTTTGGTTAGTGTGAAAAAGTAAAGATACTGATAAGTCTACAAAATCAGTATACTAATCATTAAGATTATCTTTTGCTAAGAATTTTTTCGCGTTTTACGATTTTAGCCAATGTGCTTTCGGTAAGTATTCTCAAAGTTTCATCGCGTACCCCAATAAAACTATCCCGGATTCCGCAAGTAGTTTCGTTTTTACACTCTTCGCAAGGTTCGTAATAGTTTAAAGAAACACAGGGCAACATGGCAATAGCGCCATCCATTAACCGGATTATTTCAAGGAGGGTTACTTCTTCAGGACTTTTGTACAAATAATATCCTCCCCCCTTGCCTTTTTTGCTATGCAGGACCTTAGCGTTTCGCAACTCCAGTAAAATGGCTTCCAAAAATTTTTTGGGGATTCGCTGCTTATCGGCAATTTCCTGAATATGGACCGGGCCTTGCTGATAACGCTCGGTCAGATAAATGAGTGCGTGGATCGCG
>JAEUUB010000463.1 GCA_016787745.1 Cyclobacteriaceae bacterium | reverse complement strand
TTTTGTATTACAGCAACTGGATTATCTTCAATACATTGATTTCTACCATTCCCTTATAAAAATGTTTCACGTAAAGGATGCTGAGTTTAATCCAACAGGCAGGAGTGGCGTATACGGAGGATTTCAGGATTGGGTAAACAGACCGGGCAGGTTTAGATCATTAGGCGATGGGCAGGTGGACTTTGCTTCTATCTTCTCCAAATTAGCTCAGTATGATTATAAAGGGTGGGCCGTTTTAGAATGGGAATGCTGCATTAAGCATCCTGAACAAGGGGCGGCCGAAGGAGCTCCATTTATTAAAGATCACATTATACGAGTAACTGAAAAAGCATTCGATGATTTTGCTTCAACAGGAAAGAATCCCACGTTAAATAAAAAAGTTTTAGGTCTGATTAAATAAAATATGAATATGAAAAAGTTTGCACAAATGTTTTTAATGCTGGCATGTATAGTTGTGTTGGCAAGTTGCGGATCGAAAAAAGAAGAGGCCGCCACGGAGGATTATGGTACGCCTGACGAAAGCTCGGAAGCGATAGCGGGAGACGTTATTGCTCAAGGTGAGTTGTTGGTAAAAGCGAGTGATTGCAAAACGTGCCATCATGCCACCAATAAACTTATAGGACCTTCTCATACCGATGTGGCAAAAAAATATGATTTCACGCAAGCCAATGTAACCCTGTTGGCAGGTAAAATTATTAGTGGAGGCACGGGTGTTTGGGGCGAGATTCCCATGAGTCCGCATCCCGATATTTCTCAGGACGATGCAGAGAAAATGGCCCGGTATGTATTGTCTTTGGATGGCGAGAAGGAGCATTGATTATGAAAAAATATATAGTATTTAGTATCCTCACATTTATTTCAATCCTAACTTTTGGTCAAAAGGCAAATTCTCTCACGGCTCAGGAAAAGAAGGACGGTTGGAAATTATTGTTTGATGGAAAGTCAACAACAGGATGGCGCAATTATAAAAGCGATAAGATTAATCCCGGATGGAAGGTAGCCGAGGGTACGCTTTATCTTGATACCACCCGGGTTAATGGAAAAAGAATGGCTGCGGGAGATATTGTTACCGTTGATGAATACGAGAACTATGAATTTTCAATTGATTGGAAGATTCAGGCGTGTGGTAACAGCGGTGTAATTTTTAATGTACAGGAGGGAGCACACGACTATGTGTGGAACACCGGACCAGAAATGCAGGTCTTGGATAATGTGTGTCATCCGGATGCCAAAATCATTAAACACCGGGCGGGCGATTTGTATGATCTTATTTCGTGTAAAACAGAAACTGTAAAACCAGCGGATGAGTGGAATCAGGCAAAGATTGTAGCTAACAAAGGTCACTATACCTTTTGGCTAAATGGTGTACAAACCGTGGAGTTTACGATGGGTACACCCGAATGGGACCAACTGGTGGCGGGAAGCAAGTTTAAAAGTATGCCTGATTTCGGAAAGTTCACGAAAGGCAAAATTTCCTTGCAAGATCATGGCGACCAGGTGTGGTTTCGCAACATTAAAATTAAAGAGTTGAAATAAAATATTTACCCGGAAGCTTACCTACTAAATCATCATGAAGAAATTATTTCCTGTTGTAGTTCTGTTGGTGTTCTTATTCTCATGTTCGCAAGAGAAGCCAAGAGTTCTTGTCTTTTCAAAAACAAAAGGCTATCGCCACGCCTCTATATCCGTGGGCAAAGCCGCGCTCTTAAAAATGGGTGCCGAAAAAGGATTCGAAGTAGACACCACCGAGTCAGCAGATGTTTTTACCGAAGAGAATTTAAAGAAATACAATGCGGTACTTTTCTTAAGCACTACCGGAGATGTTTTAAAT
>JAEUUB010000233.1 GCA_016787745.1 Cyclobacteriaceae bacterium | reverse complement strand
CCGCTCGACTTAGCGGTTTCTCCCAACAGCCGGTACATCAATCTGGGCGAATGGGTACACTTCGATACGTACGCTGAGTACGATGGTGAAATTGTTTCACTGAAAAAATTTGAAATCAATGGGTAACCGTTTCCTTTTATTCTTTTGTCTTCTGCTACCTGCCTATGCCGGTTCCGCCCAAACGGATCTAAAGAAGTTTAAAGAATGGAAAGGGAAAAATATTTCATCCCTAACCTTGGACCGGCTGGGCGATTTTTTTATCATCCATAAAAACGGTTCAATTAAAAAATATGACCCTACCGGAAAGCAAATGGCATCGCTTAAGGGCGCATCCCCTACTTTGATGGAACCGTGGTATCACCCCAGCATTTTTATCTATTCAAGACAAAAACAAACCTACTCGCTGTATGGGCGAAATTTTGAAAATAGAGCTGACTATCCTATTGAACCTGCCTTGGCCATTGAACCATACCTTGTTTGTCCAACTCACGACAACAAACTGTGGATTCTTGACAAAGCAGACTGGTCTTTGAAAAAAGTTATTCCCGGAAGCAGCGAAGTTATTCAAGAGTTTACTATCGATCCTAATTCCATCAACGCCAATGCTGAGTTCACATATCTTCGGGAATATCTGAATCTGATTTTTTTAGTGGACAAAAATTCCGGGATACTGGTATTAAATCATTTAGGCCAGGAGATAGAGGTTATTCCTGTAAAAAATCTGCAGCAATTTTATTTTTTTGGAGAAGAACTTTACTATCTCGAAAACAATCAATTGATTTTTTTTAATCTCCGTACAGAAGAATCCTATAAGGTAGTTTTGCCCGGTACAGTTGTTCATGCGCTAATGACGGATGAGTATATCCTCACGGTAAATTCAAAGAACATCCTTACCCTTTATTCATACACATTGACTCCTTAAATGCTTTCAACTGTGTTCATTTTTGAACATCTTTGTACGGTTAAGCACAATAAAATTCTCTAAAACGCCATTTACGGACAGTTCCGGTGTTGGCATAATTTTCTCTCTACCCAGGTAACTTAAATCTACTCCCAGTGAATGAAGGCGGCAAAATTCTGATGATCGATGACGATGAAGATGTTCTTTTAGCAGCTAAAATGTTGTTGAAAAAATCGGGGCATCAGGTAATCATAGAAAAAAATCCTAACAAGATCCCCTTCCTTCTCAATAACGATACATACGATGTAATCCTGCTCGATATGAACTTCAGCAAGGATACCACCAGTGGCAAGGAGGGCTTTGAATGGCTAAAGCAAATCAGAGAACGCGACCCCAATGCGGTGGTCATTATGATAACTGCCTTTGGGGATGTGGAGATGGCCGTGCGGGCGCTGAAAGAAGGTGCAACAGATTTTATTTTGAAACCCTGGCAAAACGAAAAGTTGGTAGCAACAATTTCAACAGCCATCAAACTAAAGAAATCGTACAACGAGGTTGACAAGTTGCGCAAGGCCAAGCAAATGCTCGAAGAGCAAATCAGCCAACCCTTTCGTGATATTATCGGGCAAAGCGATGCGCTGAATCAGGTTTTTGGGCTAATCGATAAGGTAGCGAAAACGGATGCCAACATTTTAATATTAGGCGAAAACGGAACCGGTAAAGAACTGGTAGCCCGGGCTATTCATCAAAAGTCCATGCGCAAAGACAATTCCTTTGTGGCCGTTGACATGGGCGCGATTACTGAAAGTCTTTTTGAAAGTGAATTGTTTGGACATAAGAAGGGATCGTTTACCGATGCGCGCGAAGATCGTCCGGGGCGCTTTGAACTTGCCAACGGAGGCACGCTATTCCTCGATGAAATAGGAAACCTAAGTATGAGCTTGCAAAGCAAACTGCTAAGCGTTTTGCAAAGCAGGCAAGTGACCCGTGTGGGTGCCAATCAGGCCATCGATGTAGACATACGTTTAATCTGTGCCACCAACATGCCGTTGCATCAAATGGTTAACGAAGGGAAGTTCCGGCAAGATTTGTTGTACCGGATCAATACGGTGGAGATTACCTTACCCCCATTAAGCGACCGGATTGATGACATTCCCATGCTCGCGAATCATTTTCTGAATCACTATTCAAAAAAATACAGAAAAGAGGTGCTTAGCATTTCGCCTGAGGCGATGAATAAACTAAAAAAATATCCGTGGCCCGGGAATGTACGCGAACTACAGCACGCGATTGAGCGCGGAGTAATCATGGCGGACTCTCCTACCCTTCAGGAAAGCGATTTCCTATTTAGCAGAAAGGGTACTGACGAAATTGCCAGCGATACCTTAAATCTTGATGAAGTTGAAAAAGCGGCTGTGGTAAAGGCCATTCAATTACACAG
>JAEUUB010000232.1 GCA_016787745.1 Cyclobacteriaceae bacterium | reverse complement strand
TGGTGCACGAGTTCGTTTTTGTGCGAATCGGCTAATCGGGCTTTAATCTGATCCAGCTGAGGCTTAAGTTCGTTGTAAAATTTCTCCCGCTTAGCCTCTTCCATTAATTCATTTAATTCCGCTTCAATAAGCGACTGGGTTTGATAATTTTTTCCTTTCATCCACGCAACAAACTCCAGATACTCCTGATCTGTCAGGGAAAAATTCTTTACCTCGGGCAGTGTAGGGTGGTTAGCGGCAAATTGTGTAGCATAATCAAAAATATAACCCTTACCGTAAAGCACCTGGGTAAGAGTGGAAGCTTCCTGTGCTTCCACTTTTACATCCGGATCAATGCCCCCCCCATCGTATACTTTTCGGCCCCGGGTAGTGCGGAATTCTTTCTTTAACGAATCGGGAATGGAGGCCACGCTGCCATCTTCTCTGCGATGACTATAATCCAACACCTGAATGCAGCGTCCTGTTGGCGTGTAATATTTAGCGGTGGTAATTTTTACCTGCGAATTATAAGAAAGGGGTCTTCCTACCTGAACGAGGCCTTTGCCATAGGAGCGCTCTCCTAAAACAACGGCCCGGTCATAGTCTTGCAAGGTACCGGCTACGATTTCAGAAGCCGAGGCACTGCCGCGGTTAATTATTACAACCACAGGTATCTCGAGATCAACGGGAGCATTCAACGTCTCATAAGTAATATTGCTTTCTTCGAGCTTCCCTTTTGTATCAACAACTTTTTTTCCTTTCGGGATAAAGATATTGCAGATATTAACCGCCTCTAATAACAAACCCCCTGGGTTGCCGCGCAAGTCAAGGATCAGATATTTAGCGCCCTTTTCCTTCAAACTAACAACCGCGTTTTTAACTTCCTTGCCAGCTTCGGGCGTAAATTCTGTTAGTTGCACGTACCCGGTGTTATCAGATAACATCCCGAAATAAGGTACGTTGCTGATCTTAATTTTCTCGCGCTTGAATTCAATATCAATGGGATCTTCTTGTCCGAAGCGCTTCACGGTAAGTTTAACAGGAGTGCCTACCTGACCACGCATTAGATGATTGGCTTCATCCATAGTCAAAGGTTCTATTTCAATGCCATCCATTTTTATCACTTCATCCCCAATCCGCAATCCATTTTTATAGGCCGGATAGTTTTCATAAACCATGGTAACTACCGTGCGATTATTAATGTGTCGGGTTACCGCGCCTATACCCCCGTATTGTCCGGTGTTTAGAGTCCGGTAATCCTCGACTTCATCCTCCGAGATATAATTTGTGTACGGGTCGAGTGAGTTAAGCATGGCATCAATGCCAGTACGTATCGCTTTGTTTGGGTTTATCTCATCTACATATAGTGCATTCACTTCTTTAAAGAGCGAGGCGAATATGTCAAGGTTTTTAGCTATTTCGAAGTAGCG
>JAEUUB010000354.1 GCA_016787745.1 Cyclobacteriaceae bacterium | reverse complement strand
GATTCTCTCAACATGGGTGTTATGGTGAATCTCAGTGGCTTTCGGGGAAAGTATTTAGAGTGGTCGTTGGACAACGTAAATGAAAATTATCCAAATCGATTTGTTCTCTTCTTAAACATTAATTTCGAAAATCTTGATGATGCCGGTTGGCCTGAGGAAACACTTGCTTTAATGGACGAAGCGGTGAAACAGGGAGTTCGAGGATTGAAAGTGTATAAAGGCCTTGGTCTTACTGACAAAGACAACGAAGGAAACCGGATTGCCATTGATGACCCGAGACTCGATCCCATCTGGGCCAAGTGTGGTGCGTTGGGGATTCCGGTTCTGATTCATTCAGGAGAGCCCAGTTCGTTTTGGAAGCCAAAAGATAAGTTCAACGAACGGTGGCTGGAATTAAAGCAGGAGCCAAATCGTTACCGCGATCCTTCAAAAGTTCCTCCATTCGAGCAGGTGATGGGTGAGCAGCATCATGTATTTCGCAAACATCCGGAAACAAAATTTATTAATGCCCACCTGGGTTGGTTTGGTAACGATCTTGCACGATTAGGAGAACTATTTGACGAACTACCAAACGTGTACACGGAATTAGGGGCTGTATTGGCAGAACTGGGTCGCCAACCAAAAAATGCGCGAAGTTTTTTAATTACTTACCAGGATCGAGTGATGTTTGGAAAGGATACTTATAAAATGGAGGAGTACCATACTTATTTCCGCGTTTTAGAAACAGGGGATGAGTATTTTGATTATTACCGCAAACGCCACGCGCACTGGAAAATGTATGGCTTGGAATTACCTGACTCGGTACTGCGCAAAATATATTATAAAAACGCGTTGAAGGTGATTCCGGGGATTGATGCGGGTTTATTTCCATCAAATTAAAACCAACATGCAAAAAGGTTTCTTAAAGGATAAACTGTTGTTTGTGATTGTGGGTGTGATATTGCTGAATGGCTGCAAGCAACCTGTCAAAAATCCTGATAAAGGCGTATCGTTTGAGCTCAACGAACAACGAAGGCAAGCCCTTTCGAATATCTCTTATCAACTACAGCTTGACATCCCGGCTGATAAGCGCAGTCCTATAAAAGGTCGTGTGGTGATCTCGGCAACGATCAGTTCTTTAAGTGATAATCTGAGTATTGATTTCAATGAAGATGCCAGCAATTTAAGTAAGGTGAAAGTCGATGACGCGGAAATACCTTTTGTTTTTCTCAACGAGCACATTGTGATTGAGGCAAAACATCTAAAGATGGGTATGAATACAATTGCAATTGATTTTATTGCGGGCGATCTCTCTTTGAACAGAAATGAAGATTATCTCTATACTTTATTTGTGCCGGACCGGGCCGCCACGTGCTTTCCGTTATTTGATCAACCCAATCTGAAGGCCACGTATGAGATTACGCTAACTACACCGCCTGGCTGGAAGGCTGTTTCCAATGGCGCGATTAAGGAAGTAAGTACCAGATCAGATAAGACCGTTTATAAGTTTGAAAGAACTAAACCAATAAGTTCGTACCTCCTTGCTTTTGCTGTTGGCAAATTTAGTAAAGTAACTAGCGCGGTAAATAGCCGGAGTATGACTATGTACTATCGAGAAACAGATAGTATAAAAGTAAAACAAAACCTGAATGCCGTTTTTGAGCTTCATGGTAAGTCGCTTACCTGGTTGGAAAATTATACAGGGATTGCGTATCCTTTTGATAAATTTGATTTCGCCCTTATTCCGTCCTTTCAGTATGGGGGCATGGAGCATCCGGGTTCGATTTTTTATAATGAATCATCTTTGTTTTTGGATGAGAATGCATCCGTAAATAGAAGAATGGGCCGGGCGAGTTTAATTGCCCATGAAACAGCCCACATGTGGTTTGGCGATTTGGTAACGATGGATTGGTTTAACGATGTATGGATGAAGGAAGTGTTTGCCAATTTTATGGCAGCCAAAATTGTGCAGCCCTCTTTTCCTGAGATTGATCATAAC
>JAEUUB010000305.1 GCA_016787745.1 Cyclobacteriaceae bacterium | reverse complement strand
CCATATTCATCTACTAACCGCTGCACCCGAACCTCTTTGCTTACATCCATTTGTATTAAAGGGCTCTTCGCCATCTGTTTCCAAAATTCGTTGGGCAAGAAAATTTTTCCGATAGCAATCGATTCATCTTCCACCCAGATTCTTCGAGTTAAATCAAACGACAAAATTTCTTCACAAAGCTCATTTTGAAATTGCTCTGTACTGGGTTGATCGGGCATGAGAAGCCCACCAAAAGCAGATCCCTTATGCTTGGCCAATGCCTCCAGATCGATCACTTGTTCTCCTTTTGCTTTTAACGATCGCAACACTTCGCTTTTTCCACTGCCCGTACACCCGGTCAGCAATACGAATTGCATAGGCTGTTTCAAAGATTCCAACATGTAATGCCGGTAAGCTTTGTACCCACCTTGCAACGGATGGGTTTTCATGCCGGCCATGCCTACAAACTGACAAAAATTATTCGATCGCATGCCCCCGCGCCAACAATGAACTAAAAGCTCTTTTCCGGCAGATACTTTCTCTGCTTCGCTAATAATGTCTGACAGACGCGAACCCACCAACTGAAAACCAAGCTTTATTGCCTGGGCCTGTCCTTGTTGCTTATAGGCTGTTCCGACTGCAACGCGTTCGTGATTATTAAGCAGCGGAATATTAATGGCTCCCCGAATATGGCCTGCCAAAAATTCACCTTCTGACCGGACATCGAGCACCGGCAGTTCCTTTCTAAGCGATAAAAATTCTTCAATAGAAACCGTCATCGTTTAAAGGTGGCGAAACGGAATTCAAGGTAAGCAGGATTGGTTGAATTAATCGTTAAAATTAACCGTGATGCTGCTGGCAATTCCAATTCTAAATCCATAATTCAAATACTTACCATCTCCAAAGGCAGCAGCTGCTTCCAGGCGGAAAATCCGCAGAATGCCATCCAGGCCGTATCCCACTTCCGTATAGTTTTGCGAGGTAGGGGTCGCCAGATAATTAACAAAGATGTTCTCCGTAATACCTGTCACCCGAATCAGCGGAAACTGAGTTACCAGAAATTTACGAAAGTGATAATGTGCATTGGCCGAGAAATATTGATTAGACGTGCTGTATTTATAATAGTCTAACAAACGGAAACTCCCAACCGGATCAGTAGTTACAAAAGGACTCAGGTTTCCCATAAAATGTTTGTAATCCATAAAGTACATGTTATCCGCTGTCAGGAATTTACCGGCCCACAGAGACACATCCAACTTTCCACGAATACCAATATCCAAAGAGTGTTTAAAGCCGAGTTCCAGGTGATCAAAAGTAACCTCGCTCTCCGCAATCCCCGAAAACCCTTTGCGATAATTAAAAGTAAACAGAGGGGAACTGCCTCCCACGCGGGACTTGTGCCCATTATGGATGCGATACTTTTGCCAGGGACGGGCATTAAAACTAATCAACCCAACAAAAGCCTGGTTAGGCTCAAACCCGGTATCAGTCAATTCCAGATTGACAGGGGCGTTAGGAGTATATTCGTCCTTGTTGCTTTTGAAGAAAGTAAAGTCGCTGGTATTGAATAATTCCGATCTTCTTGCCCATGACCAGTTGGTGCGAAAGTTGTATTTATCGTTTATGCGTTGCGTATAATTGAGTTCAAGAAAATCCCGTTCGTACAACTTCATATAACTATCGCCTAAAAAGAGGGCAGTAAATGAATTGACTAAAGGGTGGATGGGCTCGTCAGAATTAAACTGCTCAACATAACGGCCACCTTCCAGTGTTAATCGCTTATTCTTAAACCGGTAATCGACCCGCAGCTTTCCTGTTAATTTTTCGCGTGAAAAGGCATAGCGGGCTATGGGGCTTATTTCAAGTCTGGAAGTTTGCGGCCGCTTGTCTTTATCGAGACTATCTCGTTTCACCCAGCGTTTGTAAAAACTTACTCTGTAAATGAGGTTAAATCCCTCTACGGTATTGAATCCTCCGTAAGGAAAATGAATCCGGAAATCTGCTGTTTTGCCAATTCCGTAGGTGTCGCCTGTTAAAATATCCCAGGGTTGAAATCCTTTTTTACTTTTACCAGAATTTCTAAGCGTGTCGCCTTCGTCTTTCTTTCGCTGCACCTGCGTAAGGCTGTCATCGATATGATAGCCCCGTTGTTCTTCTTTTGTTAAAGGCGTGGGTCGAATCTCCACCCAATACGTGGAATCTTTTTTATAAGCCAGAGAATCAACGGAATATTTTGTTTCTGAAATCACTTCTGGCGATTCCTGTTCTTTGGCTTCCGTTTTCTCGTATTCTTTAATCAGTTGTCGTAATTCCTTATTGGTAACTTCCTTTCCTTCTTTTAATCGCTCTTGAAGATCTTGTCCCTTCTTGCTAAACGTTTGCTCCACTTTTTTAGCTTCTTCCTTTTCAACCTTCTCATCAATTACAGTCATCTCTACCTGAAGATCGGGATTTAGGGTTATCACGTAATCTTTCATGGTGGCCAGGTATTGGCCTTCAAATTCGAAACCAAACACTTTACCATCTACCTTAAATTGTTGCGACACCGGCAACCAGGCTTGGTCTTCGATGGGTGTATAGAGCTGTTTGATGTTGAAGTTGATTCCCATTTTTGTGGCATTCAAATCAAGGCTATGAATACTCCACCAGTCTTCCACAATATAAATCAGTCCTTCAAAAACATTATCGCCCCGCGACCTTGGCGTGACTTTTATTTTACTGATCTCATACTCACGATCATGAAACGAACCCAGGTATTCAAACCGATAGTAGGAAAAAGACTTTGGCGAAAGCGGTGAAACGGTTTCAGCAATTTCGGGATGATAAAAGCTGCCGAATATGTACGAGTTGGGTGAGGTGTTTTTATTGTCACCATTCGTATATACCGCAATCACTTTTTCTTCGAACTTGGAGGGCCGCGTATATTTTATTTCACTCACCGACTCAGAAATAAATACCCGGTCTTTGGTAATTCCTTCTTTCTCTAAAGCTTTTTTGGCCAACCAGGGATAGTCTTTCAATTGGCCTTTGCCCTTTATATACACCTTTGCGGAATAGGCATCAATCTGTTGTGTGTGATACTTTGCCTTGGCAATCGCTTTTCGCATAATGGTATAAGCAGGATCTTCCTTTCCGGCCCGAACAATAACATTCTGCAATACCACAACTTGCTGCTTAAGCGTCAGGTTGATTTCAATGAAATCGGTGCCCACCTCTACCACCCGGGTAACTGCCTCGTAGCCTAAATATTGAAACAATACGTCATACCGGCCAGGGGCTAAGTGAACTTCGTATCTGCCTTCAAAATCGGTTGCGCTGCCTGTGCCTGTTTGCTTTACAAAAATAGTGGCATAGGCTAAAGGCCCGGCATCCTCACTTTTAATTACCCCGCGAATTCCACCGGCTTGTGCGGCAATCGTTAAACTTAAAAAAATTAGCAGATAAACAATTCTCATTAGCGTGTATGACGCAATTCGTTGCCTGATAGTTGTCTTTATTATCTCCTCATCGATAAAAATCTTTCATCCGAATCATGGCTTCCACCGGTTCAGGAACGAGATACCGTATCGATTTATTATTCTTAATGCACTGGCGAATATAAGTAGCGGAAATATCCAACAAAGGGGCTTCCACCATGCGCACATTAGGAT
>JAEUUB010000284.1 GCA_016787745.1 Cyclobacteriaceae bacterium | reverse complement strand
CCCTGGCATGCCGATATTTTTGAATTTCTTGAATTGAAAAAGAATCATGGAAAAGAGGAAATGCGTGCGCGCGATCTTTTCTATGCCATGTGGATTCCGGATCTTTTCATGAAACGCATTGAGAACAATGAGATGTGGTCTCTTTTCTGCCCTAACGAGGCTCCCGGTTTGGCCGATTGTTATGGAGAAGAGTTTGAACGCCTCTTTGAAAAATATGAAAAAGAAGGCAAGGCCCGCAGACAGATAAAGGCCCAGGACCTTTGGTTTGAAATATTGGAGGCACAGATAGAAACCGGTACTCCGTACATGTTGTACAAGGATGCTGCCAATAAAAAATCAAATCAGAAAAATCTGGGCACCATTAAGTCGAGCAATCTCTGCACAGAGATTATGGAGTACACCTCGCCCGAGGAAGTGGCTGTTTGTAATCTTGCTTCGATCGCGCTTCCTAAATTTGTTACCGAAGAAGGAACCTTCGATCATCAGAAATTATATGAGATTACCAAAGTAGTTACGCGTAACCTGAACAAGGTTATTGATGTGAACTATTATCCGGTGCCCGAAGCGCGGTACTCGAACCTACGCCACCGCCCTATTGGTATTGGTGTGCAGGGTTTAGCCGATGCATTCATTCTTTTACGCATGCCTTTCGATTCGGAAGAAGCACGCGGCTTGAATACGGATATTCATGAAACCATCTACTTCGCAGCCATGGAAACTTCCATGGAACTAGCCAAAGTAAATGGCGCGTACGAAACCTTTAAAGGATCACCGGTATCAAAAGGAATCTTTCAGTTTGATATGTGGGGGGTTACTCCTACGTCCGGTCGGTGGGATTGGGATAATTTGAAGAAAGAGGTAAAACAAAATGGTGTGCGCAATTCGTTGTTGTTAGCGCCCATGCCTACCGCCTCCACGTCACAGATTCTTGGTAACAATGAGTGTTTTGAACCCTATACCTCAAACATTTATACCCGCAGAACCCTATCGGGTGAATTTATTATCGCCAACAAGCATTTGATGCGGGATTTGATTGGCTTGGGACTATGGAATGAAACTATGCGGCAGAAACTGATCGCTACGAACGGATCGGTGCAGCCTATTGCTGAAATTCCTCAAAACATAAAGGATATCTACAAAACGGTTTGGGAGATTTCGCAAAAGGCAATTATTGATATGAGTGCCGATCGCGGAGCCTACATCTGTCAATCGCAGAGTTTGAACATTCACCTGACCGATCCAAACTTTGGTAAACTCACCTCCATGCATTTCTATGCGTGGAAGAAAGGGTTAAAAACCGGTATGTATTATCTGCGTTCTACCGCTGCTGCGGATGCGATTAAGTTTACACTGGATAAAACTGCGATGCAGCAACCCCAGTTGGCTGAAGCTGCCGTTGTAACGGTGACGGAACCCACAGCTGCTTATGTAGCCAAATCCGAAAAGCAGCAAGCGATTCCATACAATCAACCTACAGCCGATGAGTATGATCAGAAGCGTGCCGACATGGCTTGCTCTCTGGACAATCCGGATGCCTGTGAAGCGTGTGGATCGTAAAGAAAAAGAGATAGTTGTAAAGCAGAAGGCCTCGCATTGAGCGAGGCCTTCTCATTTTAATTCGAAACTCTTAGAAGGGCAAATCGTCACTTGCGTTCGTATCGGGGATAAAAGATTCCTCTGCTGAAGGCGGTGGTACTTCCCTGTCGGTTCCACTGGTTTGGCGGGCGATCTTCCAGGCACGCGCATCGGTGTACCAGCGGCCATTGTATTCGCGACTCTCCAGATTGATAGACGCTGTGATCTTGTCGCCAATTGAAATTTTGTTTTCATCCACTTTTTCGCCCCAAAGAGAAATGCAAACCTTTTTAGGATACTGACCGGGCATTTCTAAAATAAACTCCTGCTTCTTCCAAACTCCGTTTTTTCCTTGTCCTGTTTGAAGAGGTAATAAACTTATTACGGTTCCACTTACATCCATTGCCATAATTTATTCTTTAATATGTCTGTAAAAATACTACTTAAAGCTATCTCTAAAAACCCTTGCTTTAACTCTCAAGCCGTTTCTCCAAAAGATAAGGAGAAGCTTAAGAGATACTTACAGGGCTCCGTTTTTAATCTCATCAACAATAGTGGGATCAAGCAAGGTGGATGTATCTCCTAAGTTGCTGGTTTCCCCTTCGGCTACTTTGCGCAAAATCCTGCGCATAATTTTTCCTGATCTTGTTTTTGGTAATCCACTTACAAACTGAATTTTATCGGGCTTAGCGATGGGTCCGATAATCTTTGAAACCAGTTCCCGAATTTCAGCGCGCAGATTATCCTCTTCATGGGGTGTATCGTAACAAATTACGTAGGCATAAATTCCCTGCCCTTTGATGTCGTGTGGGTAGCCCACAACCGCGGTTTCGCAAACCGCAGAGTGTTCATCAATGGCACTTTCAATTTCTGCCGTGCCCATATTGTGGCCAGACACGATAATGATATCATCCACCCGACCGGTAATCCGATAAAATCCTTCCTCATCGCGCTTACAGCCATCGCCCGTAAAATATTTTCCCGGAAACGTGGAGAAGTAGGTGTCTTTAAAGCGCTGATGGTCACCATAGATAGTTCGGGCCATCGAGGGCCAGGGAAACTTAATAGTTAATCGCCCCTCCACGCCTTGTGCGGTTAATTCATTTCCATTTTCGTCCATCACAGCCGGCTGAACTCCTGGCAACGGCAAGGTTGCAAACGCAGGTTTCAGTTTAGTTACATGAGCAATCGGAGAAATCATGATACCTCCGGTTTCTGTTTGCCACCACGTATCAACTACCGGACATTGTTTACGACCAATGTGCTCATGATACCAATGCCAGGCTTCTTCATTAATCGGTTCGCCCACCGATCCCAGAACTTTAATTGAATGAAGATCATAGTGATGCACAAAACTTATAGGAGCTTTTTCTAACGAGCGAATAGCTGTTGGCGCAGTATAAAAAATATTTACCCTGTGCTTTTCTACCACATGCCAAAAGCGACCCATGTCGGGCCACGAAGGGATTCCTTCGAAAATAACGGTGGTGGCTCCTGAGGCAAGCGGACCGTATAAAATGTAAGAATGCCCCGTGATCCAGCCAACATCGGCTGTACACCAATACACCTGACCCGGTTGGTATTGAAATACAGTTTGAAATGTGTATGCGGTAAACACCATGTAACCCCCAATGGTATGCACCATTCCTTTTGGTTTACCGGTAGATCCGGATGTGTAAAGGATAAAAAGTAAATCCTCGGCATCCATAATTTCCGGGGCACATTGAATTGAAACTTTTTCAATTTGCTCGTGCCACCAAAAGTCACGGCCGGCTTTCATAGAAACCCGCGTACCCGTATACTTAAAGACGATCGTTTTCTCGATGGTTGGGCATTTCTGGATGGCTTCATCAATAATTGACTTGAGATCCAATTTCTTATCTCCCCTATTGGCACCATCACTCGTAAGAATCAATTTACAACCGGCATCGTTTATCCGGTCTATTAATGAACCCGCAGAGAAACCTGCAAACACCGTAGAATGAACCGCCCCAATACGGGCACAGGCAAGCATGGCATAAGCCACTTCCGGAATCATAGGCATATAAATACAAACCCGATCGCCTTTTTTTACCCCATGATCCTTTAGCATGTTCGCTACCCGGCAAACCTGATCATGCAATTGTTGGTAAGTAATATGTTGCGATTCCTTATGGGGATCGTTTGGCTCCCAGATAATGGCAGTTTGATCTGCTTTGTTGGGAAGATGGCGATCGATGCAATTCTCGGTGATATTTAGTTTACCGCCCACAAACCATTTCACATCGGGCTTGTTAAAATCCCACTCTAAAACTTTATCCCATTTCTTTCGCCAAAGGAAATCTTCGGCCACAGAAGCCCAAAACTTTTCAGGACTATTTACACTTTCC
>JAEUUB010000215.1 GCA_016787745.1 Cyclobacteriaceae bacterium | reverse complement strand
ATCGGGATGTACCAAATAATCATCGCGATCTTTATCGCTGGCAAAAGTTACCAGGAAGCAATGGGTTAGTCCCTGGTTTAAACCTTCGGGACTGGAATTTGTACCCCACTCGTAATCTTTTATCAGATCAATTTTTTCTTTTAGTTCACTAAAAGCTCCCTCTACTTTTTTTACGTCTTCGGCTGTTGATGAATCTGAAAATTTAAAGAGAACCACATGGCGCAGTAACTCTTTATTTGGTGATGATTCTTGTATGCAGGCGTTGATACCGAACATAAATAAAAAACAATATAAAAAGGTAAAAGTAATGCTTCTCATGTCTTAAGAATTTATAGGATACCAAAGATAGCATAATCTATTACTCCTTTTACAGGTATAGACATCAATAATTCCTGGAAAATTAAAATCCCCTCCCTGTTGATTGTCAGGGAAGGGATTATACAAATAAATGTTCTTAGAAGTAAAAGAGCAAATTAATAGAGCCACTCAAATTATCAAGAGAGGTTCCAACGAATGTAAAATACCCGTTATTGTTAATATCGGTTTTTGTTTCAAGAACTGAATTAGTAGAAGGATTCCAACGCTCGGAAGTAATTAACCCACGGGTTGAATTATTGAATGCAAGTGAATATCCAAATTCCCCCCCTAACGATACTTTAGGCCCAATAAAATATTCTACACCTATAAACCCACGGGCACCCACAGTGAGAATACTGCCAAACTTTTCATCGATCTTTCTCTGTACCGCAGCAGCTGAAGAACCCTGTAGGATATTTCCACCAAAGTTGTTGGTGATAGGGGCGTTAAAATCTTGTGACATGGGATTGCCGTACTCATAGCTCTGATTTATTCCAGTGTAACCGATCACAAGTTCGCCACCATACACGCCTTGAACCCTGCTTTTTCCTCTCCGTTTTTCGTAACCCGCTGCAACAACAACCGTTTGCCGATTTGTTTTACGGAAATCTTCCGTAAAAGCCGGGAAGAACGGATCAGGAGTAATTTCATTTTGAGCAATTACCGCTTTATCCACCGTGGTATTAACAGTTGCATTAAAACGAACCCTATACGCGGTATGGGCATCCACCACATACTTTCCGAACAGGGCAATGTTATTTGTTGGATTAGTAGGGAAGGCAAAAGAAGGTGAGTTATTATTCGTATTTCCGTTAAAGAAATTTCCTCCATAGTTTAAGAAGGGGTTGGCACTAATCCCCAGGCCCCATTCCCCGGCTTCCGGAAGGATTGGAATACCCTTCTTTGACTTTAGAACAATTGTTTCCGTGGTATTAGAAACAGCATCTTCTTGCGCAAGAATATCAAATGATACTAATACAAGAATTGCAAACGTTAGATATTTTTTCATAGTACACTTTCAGGTTGAAAATTTGTTCCAATTATTAATAATTAAAATCAAGGATTTTGTCTTGACCTTTTACAACGCTTACCGTTCGTGTAGACCCCGTAAATAGAGTTGATACCGTAGCTGCCCCTGTTGCTACATCCGCACGGAAATCAGGAAAATAGAGCTTTACATTATTGCCATAAGGACCCACATCCACGCCAATGGTGTATTCTCCATTAGCATCCACGGTAGCTTCAAAATATTTGGTGGGATAGTTTCCACCGGTAGGATTCAGAACGAGGTCACGGGTATTTACTTCGGCAACAATCTTTAACCCCGCAGGAGCATTTTCAAGTACTGCGTTGGTTGTATTAAGCTCTGCTTTTACCCTTCCCTTAATATTTACCGTGCTCACAATTTGGTCGGTGGGTCTTGGATTTACACTGTTCTCATTTTGGCAAGCAGTGATGATGAGTGCAAAGATGAATGTTCCTACAAAAAATAATTTTTTCATAAATTTTGGTTTTAAAATTTTTGGCGAAGTAGAATAATTTAAACTGAATAACAAAAATTGCACAATGGTAACTCAGGAGCATAAACGCTCAAAATACTTATCGATCGCCAAATTTAATTTTAGAGTGGTTGTAATGAATTTACTATTGTTTGGCCAAAATGGGCAATTTCAAAACTTAACTAATAGTAAAATTTCTTATCGGATACTATAGATTACATCCCCATCATTACAAAGCCGCCCCAATAGTAAGGTTCTTTGTATTTTGTCATCAATTGTAATTGGGCCTGCTTAAACGCTTTTTGTTTGTTTCTGTCCTTACTCCAGTTGGTGTAAAAGCTGGTCATCAATTGTTGCGTGGCCGCATCGTCTACTTTCCATAAACTCATAATTAGCGCATTGGCGCCCGCCACCAGAAAAGCCCGTTGCAATCCATACACACCCTCACCGGCCCGCACATCTCCCAACCCGGTTTCGCAGGCACTTAATACAATAAGGTCAGTTCCTTCCAAAGAGAGATTCATGGCTTCGTACGCGGTGAGCACTCCATTATCATTACTCTGTAAATCCACTGATGTTTTATCTCTACCCGCTGGCTGTACACCTGATAATATCAATCCCGATCTCAGTAAGGGATTGTTCCGAGCATTTTCTGCATCCACACCCATCGCATCATTTCCACTCAGATCGGCATCGGCCAAAAAATAACCATGTGTAGCAATATGCATAATGGAGGGTCCTTTCACATTTTTAAGAGCGGCCTCCGTAGCTTCCTTCTGTTCCCGCTTCGAAACATTAAATCCCGAGGCTGTAAGAATTTTATTTATGCCTTCAATCTCCGTCTTAGTGCCCGGCAAAGCAACCGCATTGCCTCCGTAATCCGGAAAGCCTAAAACAAAGGCCTCCTTTTTTGCCAGAATGGCCTTACTTGTTTTTAAGGCGATAAGATCTTTTGAGTTTCCGATTATTACTATGTCGTACTGGTTAAGCAGGTACTCGCCTTCCGGTTTTTTTATGGTGTTAATATTGATCTGATTGTAAACGCCATCGGGTGAAAAATAAATGGCCTTTTTCGAAGCAAGCAAAGGCTCAATGCGCTGCCAGTATTGCCGATACGCGTATTCATCGGCTATCTTTTGTTGAATAGCATTTTTATAAAACTTTGCATACCGGGTTTCCAATTGATTCCCATTATCCAGTACGGCCATAACCGGTTGTGTTCCTTTGCTGAGCACCAAAGCCATATAGCGTG
>JAEUUB010000154.1 GCA_016787745.1 Cyclobacteriaceae bacterium | reverse complement strand
AAGAAAGTTAGTACGCATCGTGGTTTGCGAAATAGCATCTTTCCAACTGGAGATCACATGCATGCGGCTGATTTTATCAAAGGCCAATTGCAACGCCTCCTGGTAGTGCAGGATTTTTACAGGAACAATATTTTGAATACGGGTATCCTCACAGATGACTTCGTTTTTCATACTTGCAACCAGAGTGCGCGCCAAAGAATAGGAAGTGGAGGTTACAAAATAAAGCCACAACGATGATAGTTTGGGGGAGAGTACCGGCACGGTTATGATCCACCGTTTTAGCTTTCTGACTTTTGCATATCCCAGCAACATTTCTTTATAGGTGAGTATATCGGCCCCACCAATATCAAATGACTGATTGTAGGTGGTTGGCTTTAGCATGACCCCTTGCAGGTATTCGATTACATTCCGAATACCAATGGGCTGACACCGGGTCTTAAGCCATCGAGGAGCAATCATGACCGGAAGTTTTTCAACGAGATCGCGGATGATTTCAAAAGAAGCGCTCCCCGACCCGATAATGATCGCTGCACGTAATACAGTAGCCGGAACCTTTGATGTTTTTAAAATATCTTCTACATTTTTTCTTGACAGAAGATGACTGGAAAGGCCATCATCATTAACAATTCCGCTAAGGTAGATGATTTGCTTCGCGCTGCTGCGATTTAAGATCGTAACAAAATTTTGGGCTGATTCTGATTCAATGCGTGTGAAATCCTCGTACGAGGAACTCATGGAGTGAACGAGGTAATAGGCAACATCAAAGTCAACAGGTACACTTTCCAGGGTGGATACTTTAGAGAGGTCACCCTCTAACACCAGGATTTTAGACAGATCGGCACCTGAGAAATCTTCCCAATCAAACCTTCGTTTGTCACGCACAAGGCAAATAACCTCATGCCCCTCCGCCAGCAACGCAGGTAAAAGTCTTCTGCCAATATAACCGGTGGAACCTGTAAGGAGAATTTTCATAGGTGCTTTTAAATCGATCTGCGGCATTCAGTGTAACACTCAATTTGGCGGTTTTGTTTGTGGCAAACCGACTGCGGGCCTAAATATTTGAAATCGGCAGGCCGAAGGCAAATACCTATCTGTTCCGTGAGATTCTTTTTGTTTCCAAGTTTGGCTTGGCATACTCAAAACGATCAATTAAGTGAGAGGCATAATATCCGTCAATGCCATTACTGCAGATACTACCGGCTTTGTCCAGCTCTAAAAAGCCATCCGGTAATAGAATATTTTGATCCAGCTTAACTTGCTGTACTTTCCCGATTACCAAAAAAGTATTGTTTAGTTTGATGGGTAGAATCTCCTCAAGCGTCAATGCATATTTTACTTTACTTTCTTTTACAAAAGGTGCCACCATATTGTCTAAGAATTCCGGAGTAAGCCCTACTTCCTCAAATTCACTTACCTCATCAGGATATTTGGCACTGGTTTGATGTGCTTGTTCTAAAAATGGGGTATGGATGTGATTGATGGTATATACCCCGGTTGCCTGAATATTTGCCAAGGTATGAGGTGCGGCTTTAACCGGACGGTTGATATAGCCAACCAAAGCGGGATCGGACCCTATATGCACCAGGCTGCTGAAGATGCCAAGATTGGTTTTTCCTATTTTATTAACCGTTCCAATTAAACTGGCGGATTTAAATCCGGTAAGACTATTGATAAAATTCGCACGGTAAAACCGTTCCCACGTTTGGATGGTTGAAGATGAAATGATCTGCATTTTTATTTATAATGAGGAGATATAAAAAAGCACCTTCATTCCTGAAAGTGCTTTTTAAAGGTAAAAGAAATTATTTAGGGAGAAGAACGCTATCAATAACGTGAACTACACCATTACTTCCTTTTAAATCGGCTACGGTTACGAAGGCTGAATTACCAGATTCATCTGTTAATTTAACCTTTTCCTTATCCATCGATACGGTTAATTGGCCACCACTTACCGTGGTTACAATGGCCTTGCCTTTGCCAGCCTTGATTGCTTTAGTCACTGCTGCTGCATCCATATTGCCCGCTACTACATGATAAGTCAATATTTTAGCTAATTGAGCCTTGTTCTCTGGCTTCAACAAATCAGCCACTGTTCCCGCGGGAAGCTTATCAAAAGCTGCATTGGTTGGGGCAAATACCGTGAACGGACCAGCGCTCTTTAATGTAGTCACCAAATCAGCTGCTTTAACAGCTGCTACCAGTGTGGTATGGTCAGCCGAACCAATAGCAATATCCACCACGTCTTTTGTTTGACTAAAAGAAAAATTAGAAACCATGATTGCAACGAATACTAAAAATAAGTTTTTCATAAAGTAAGTTTTATTTAATAATCAAACAGCAGGATGTCGTGATTGTTTGATCTCCTTATATTTTAAATAAAAATCTAAACTGAACATTATTCATCAAACCACGTTAGCCAACCTTCAATAAGAAAGATAATAGAGGTATTTGACTCCGAATAAGGCATGACTTTACCGATAAAGTCATAGCTCAGGAATATTATTTTTTTCTCTTTCTATTATTGAGTAATGAAATGATTTTTGGATGCTTTGTTTAAACTCCTATTTCAACAATGCTTAATAGGCTTTGACGCTCGCCAAGATTTTTCTATTTATCGTTTCTTTAAAGAAGTAAATCTGTTTGTAGTTTAGGAGGCATCGTAACACCTATACCTTCAAATTCGACATACCGCCATCTACGTGAATTATCTGCCCGGTTATCCAACTGGATTTTTCAGAAAGTAAAAAAGATGCAAGATTTGCGAGATCTTCGGGCCGGCCGATTTTTTTGAGTGGATGCCGTTGTGCATTCGCTTCTTTCTTTTCATCTGTGTTTAGTAAGGCCGCTGCCAGGGGTGTATCTGTGATGGAGGGGGCAATACAATTCACACGAATTTTAGGAGCGAACTCAGCAGCCAGTGCGCGGGTAAGACCTTCAACGGCTCCTTTCGAAGATGAAACCAAAGAATGAAAATTAAATCCTGTTTGGACCGCCACCGTAGAAAACAAGACCACCGATGCCTGCGAAGAATTTTTCAATTTCGGCAGGCAAGCCTGGATTACCTTCACGGCTCCAATTACCTGCAGTTGGTAATCCGATAAAAAATCGTCTGGTTTAAATCGGGCAAAGGGTTTTAGATTCACAGCACCGGGGCAATAGACCAATCCGTCAATTACATCCGGAAGAAAACTGAAATCCGGATTTTCATCCAATACATTAAGTGGTTGCCATGCAGCAAAACCTGCTGCAGAAGCAGTGGTTGTCTTATAAAAGGTTCCGTATACCTGATGATCTTCTGCGATTAATTGTTTAGCAAGGGAAGAACCAATGCCGGATGAGGAACCAATAATTACGTGAGCTGCCATGCTTATAAAACCCGAACAGCCCCGTTTTGTTTAGCCCTTAGTTCAGGGCTTCTTTATAAACTTGCAGTACCCTTTCCCTTGCCAATTTATGATCAACCATGGGGCGTGGGTACTTATCTGTCCCCAATTCTGGAACCCACCTTTTAATATAGGTTAACTCCGGGTCAAACTTTTCAGTTTGTAATTGCGGATTGAAAACCCGGAAGTAAGGGGCCGCATCACACCCCGACCCTGCAGCCCATTGCCACCCCCCGTTGTTGGCGGCTAAGTCAAAATCTAAAAGTTTTTGGGCGAAGTAGGCTTCTCCCCACCGCCAGTCTATCAGTAAATGTTTAACAAGAAAACTGGCCACAATCATGCGTACCCGATTATGCATAAAGCCCGTAGCGTTGAGCTCCCGCATGCCGGCATCAACAATAGGGTAGCCCGTTTTACCTTCGCACCAGGCGTTAAATTCTTTCTCATCGTTTCGCCATTCAATTCTATCGTAGGCGGGTTTAAAGGCATGCTTTTCTACTTGAGGAAAATGCCAGAGTATCATGTGATAGAAATCGCGCCAGATCAGTTCGTTCAGCCACACTTCATTTTTCTTTTGGGCGAGTTGAGCCAACTTACGAATACTAACGGTGCCAAAGCGTAAATGCACACTCAACCTGGTTGTTCCTTCGATGGCCGGAAAATTTCTTTGCCGGTCGTATTTCTCTACAAGGGTTTGTTTTATGACCCGCTCCGGAAAAGGCAAACCGGTTGATTCAAATCCAAGCTCTTGGAGCGAGGGAAGCGGTATGGCATTTATTTTTTTGAAGGAAGCAAAGTGATTTTCGCTCGGATAGCTTTTCAGGTGTGCCGGTGTGAGCAACGATTTCCACTTGCGACTGTAAGGCGTGAATACCGTATAGGGCTTGCCATCGTCTTTGGTGACTTCCTCTTTCTCAAAAATCACCTGATCTTTAAAAGTTTTGAAGTCTGCCCCGGATTGGGAAAGAATATTTCTTACTTGCTCATCCCGTTTTCGGGCATACGGTTCGTAATCATGATTGGTATAAACCACTTTGGGTCTTAATGAGGTAAAGATGTCGATCGGATCCCCATGAAATGCCAGTAACGAACTTCCTGCTTCTTCCAGTTGCTGTTGCATGACCGTAAGAGATTGATGAATGAATTCAACCCTGCGATCGGCCTTGTCTTCAAGTTTATCAAGAATGGTAGTATCGAAAATGAAAATGGGAACTATGTCCTTACTTTCCTTCAAGGCATGAAAAAGACCCGCATTATCTTGCAGGCGCATATCCCTTCTAAACCAAAAGATCGTGGCGGTGGGCTCGATGCAAGAACTATTTTTTTGATTGTAGCGCTTCAATTTCTTTTTCGAGTTGATCAATGGCGGCCATTTTTATAGCATACAATTTCAAATCGCCCGAGCGTTGTATGTGCATGGCTTCTTCGAGCAATTTTTTACGTTTGGCCTCAAGGCTTTTAATAGGGTCGGATTTTAAGAATGAAAACATATATCCACAACAGTTTGGGCTTCTATTTGTTTAGGAAGATCCGATATTTTTCTTGCTCCACAAGCCGATAGATGTATTAAAAAGCCGGGGGAGAACAGGACAAACCCCGGATAAATTCTATCTTTAGAGATACGGGCATTTGTATCCTATCAGGATTTCATAGGGGCGGGGCGATGCAAGCCGTGTTGATTCATACTTATTCATCTCTATGAAACTCACCAAAAAAATCGAGCAGGAAGTTTTAAAGGTTTACAACACCGGTTGGGATGCCTACATGAGGGGCGATTTAAAAACCCATGCCGCTTGTCTGAGTCGGGATTTCAAAATTATTGGTACTACAGAAGGCGAGAATTTCAGCAGTAAGAAAGCGTGGCTGGCCTTTTGTAAAAAAACAATGCGCCAGGTAGTAGGTGTTGTGCAAATGCGAAACCGGAAGATCAGACTCGAAGCGGTTGGTGATGGGGTAATGGTGGTGGAGCATTCAGCCCTCTACGTGCTCATGGAAGGTAAGTGGAGGTTTTACTCAAAGCTACGGGTTACCGCTTTAATGCGGAAGGAGAAATCCGGATGGAAATATGTACACCAGCACGGGTCGCTGCCCGATACACGAGCCAGCGAGAACGAAACAATTGCCACTGAAAAGATTAAAAAGGAGAACCAGCAATTGCGCGAAGCCGTAAAAAGGCGCACGGTTGAACTCGAACACAAGAACCGCGAACTGGCCATTGAAGCGGCTATGGAAAAAGTGCGAGCCCGTTCGCTCGCCATGCAAAAGCCAGAAGAGCTAGCCGAAGTGGCCGAGGTGCTGCGCAAGGAAATGGGCGCACTCGGTGTGGAAGAACTGGAAACGAGTTCTATCTATATTGTGAACGAAAACGAAACTACTGAGTGCTGGTACGCCATCAAAGACGTGCGCGGCAAAAACGAAAAGCTGGTCACCGATCACATGACGTTGCACCTGGATGAAACCTGGGTGGGTCGTGAGATGCAAAAGTTCTATCGCTCAAAACAAACCCGCACCTCCATCTTGATGCGCGGCAAAAACCGAAAAGAGTGGATCAACTATTGTGCGGACAAATCTTCTGTTCTGCAAGGATATTATGGTGGCGAAATTCCTGAGCGAACCTATCATTTACTAAAATTCTCCAACGGATTTATGGGTGCGGCCTCGCCTGGAGAAATCTCTGCTGAGAGTTGGGATTTGTTAAAGCGGGCGACTGGTGTTTTTTCATTTTCCTACAAGCGATTTAGCGATCTACAAAAAGCCGAAGAACAGGCAAGAGAAGCGCAGCTACAATTAGCATTGGAACGAGTACGGGCCAGAACCATGGCCATGCAAAAAAGTGAGGAGTTGCCGGAAGCGGCTGCTTTATTATTTCAGCAGGTACAGAGCTTGGGTATGCCGGCATGGAGTGCGGGCTATTGCTTATGGAACGATGATGATAAAAAATCAGTTACGCTTTGGATGAGCAGTGAAGGTGTAATTCAACCTCCCTTTACTGCACCCACAACAAAAGATGCATTGTTTATTCAAATGCGAAAAGGTGCTGAAGAAGGTAAAACCTTGCATGTTGTAGAAATGGGTGGCAAACAACTGGTGAAGCATTACCAATACATGCGTTCATTATCGGTGGTGGGCGAAATTTTAGATTCTATTGTTTCTGCAGGTCATCCTTTGCCCACTTTTCAAATTATGCACCAGGCTTATTTCTCCAAAGGATTTCTATTGTTTATTACGTATCAGCCGGTACCCGATGTACACGAAATATTCAAACGCTTTGCCAAAGTGTTCGATCAAACCTATATCCGTTTTCTTGATCTTCAAAAAGCCGAAGCCCAGGCAAGAGAAGCGCAGATAGAAGCAGCATTGGAAAGAGTGCGAAGCAGAAGCATGGCCATGCATAAAAGCGATGAATTGCTTGAAGCTGGTGAAATTCTTTTTTCAGAAATGCAAAAGTTGGGCATTGAAAGCCTCACGGCAGGGCTTGTGTTAATGGATAAAGAAGAAAAAAATGGGTTGAATTATACACCGGATCCATCCACAAAAAAAATAATGTCGCTTCCGGTAATCATTCCGCATAATGAAACGATTCATATGCAACGTGTTGTTGAAAACTGGAAAGGGGGAATTTCTCATTATGTAGTTGAAATGGATGAAGACGAAACCATTCAACACCAAACCTTTATTGCGGAACGCAGTACCAACTTTACGCTGAATGCTGAACAACTGATTGCCATTTCACCGGCAAGATTGTTCCTTCATAATTTTTATTTTAAAGAAGGTTATTTATTGATTGTAGGTGGCACCAGATTATCGGCAGAACAAAATGATATTATGCTGCGGTTTGCAAACGTGTTTCAGCAAACCTACACCCGTTTTCTCGATCTGCAAAAGGCGGAAGCCCAGGCAAGAGAAGCGGAAATACAATTAGCGCTTGAGCGGGTAAGGGCTCAGACCATGGCCATGCACAACAGCGAGGACATGGGGAAGTGTATCGTCAAAATGTTCAGTGAACTTACTGCCTTAGGGGTGGATGAA
>JAEUUB010000105.1 GCA_016787745.1 Cyclobacteriaceae bacterium | reverse complement strand
ATTGGTAAGCGCAGCCTGCCAGGTTCGGTCGGCATCCCATTTATTACCAAGAAAAAGATTCCCGTACTCAAGGTGTTTGATATAAAATTTATAAATCGTTTCCTCAGCAGGAATCGTTTTTAATTGCGCTTCGCCTTTTACCATGGCCACCGAGGCGATGGAGTTTGCTATTTGAGAGACATCGTAGTCAAGAATGGTTTTGGCTACCAGGCCGCTTGTATGTACAAAACGGAGCACCGTTATAAAACCTTTCCCTTCCAGCTCGCGCTCATCTAAATTCGGATCAACCAATTCGTATTTCACCGGAAAGTGTTCCTTGAGAATTTCTTCCAGCACGGCATTGTCTTTTTCGTTTCCAAATTTTGGCACCGCCACTTTAAAAGACTTGACCATGGGGGTGTAGGTTTCCGTTCTTCTACCTACAAAATATTTAAGGGCAATGTCTGTTTCAGGAACATCGTTAATCAGCAGATTTTGTTTTTTTTGATTGCTAACAGCAAACCGGTATATGGTAAGCAGAACATCATTTAAAATTACCCCTTTCTGTTGCCAGGCTGCAGCCCCGTTATTAACTAAATCATTCTTCCCATTAAAGGGAGCGAAAGTAAACGAGTACGTTTGTTCCTCTTTGGTGAATACGATAATGAAAGAGATGTTCCGGGATTTCAGATAAGTTGAAAATGCTTTTTGTGGATCGGCCCCGGCCAAAATACGATCGATAGCAAAATAGGCAACAGCATCTATCCCGGTTTGTTGAAACGCCTTCTGTGTTTCTTGCAATTCTTTTAAAGAAAGACGCGATTCGTAAAGGACAACCGATCGTGCCGCTAACAGATTTTCAGGTACGGACTCAACAATAGTAAGTTGACTTTCGAAAATATCTTTCTCAAGGGTGGGCTGCGCAAGTAATAGCACCGGAGAAGTAAAAAGCAACAGAAGAAATTTCAAGAAGGTAATATTTGATAAATAACGATTAGTCTGCATCTCTATTGCAAGGAATTAGAGCCCAAGATATAAACCGGTTTGCTCGATTTTAACCGGAAAACACTCCAGATCGGGTGACCGTTCGAAAACCTCGCGGCCGTTTTTAAGATTAAATTGTTGCCCGTGCCATGGACAAACAATTTCCCCCACAGGGTTCACTTTTCCCTTACTCAACGATTCGCCATTGTGTGTGCACCGATCACTCACCGCCAAAAATTTCCCGCCCCATTTTACAAGGCAAATTCTTTTTCCGTGAACTACTATAAGCTGAGGCTTATTTTCAATCAGGGTCATGTCGGCTTCCGCTGCACTAGCAAAGATTTTAATCCATTGCATAAACTATGGCTTTTGTACCGAATCCCTTTTTTATACCTTGACTGAAATTACTCAAACCTATGAAGAAATTCTGTCTTACTGTTTACCTCGCACTTCTTACAATATTAACCATCGCTCAAATCGATGCCAAGTTAAAAGTAAAAGTTGATCAGCAGGTAAAAGAACTTGAACCAAAAATGATAGAGTGGCGAAGATATTTTCATGAACATCCGGAATTATCGAATCGCGAACTTAGCACAGGGGCGCGCATTGCTGAACAACTAAAAGCACTCGGGTTAGAAGTGCAGTATCCGGTAGCAAAAACGGGAGTAGTTGCCCTTTTGCATGGAAGTAAAGCCGGGCCTGTTGTTGCGCTCCGAGCCGACATGGATGCTCTGCCGGTTACAGAAAGAAACTCATTGTCCTTTGCCTCTAAAGTAAAAACACCCTTCAATGGCCAGGAAACCGGAGTGATGCATGCATGCGGCCACGATGCTCACATGGCCATGCTGTTGGCAACGGCCGAAATTCTTTCTAAGAATAAAAACGTGTTAAAGGGAACGGTTAAATTTATTTTCCAACCTGCCGAGGAAGGTGCACCTGTTAGTGATGGGGTTTCAGGTGCGGAACTGATGGTGAAAGAAGGAGTACTGGAAAATCCGAAAGTGGATGCCATTTTTGGTTTGCATATTCAATCGTTGTTGCCTTCAGGTCAACTGGCTTATCGCTCGGGCGGGCTGATGGCCTCGGTGGATGGTGTGGATATTAAAGTAAAAGGTCAGGGGGCTCATGGGGCTACTCCGTGGGATAGCATAGACCCGATTGTAATCTCTGCGGAGATCATTAGCGGACTGCAAACGATAGTAAGCAGGCAAACCGAACTGACCAAAGCCGGAGC
>JAEUUB010000201.1 GCA_016787745.1 Cyclobacteriaceae bacterium | reverse complement strand
TACCCGGTACTTTCACCTGGGCCTTCTTTGATGGCTGGTGGCCCGGCTACGCCATGTGGGTAGCTAACAATCACAACAGCATTGGTCGATTCTATGAGACCTTTGGGAATGCCGGAGCCAATACATACCTGCGCGATTTATCGAATCAAAAATATGCGGGCGACCCCGCTACCAGTCGGGAGTGGTACCGCCCGGCTCCACCAACAGAACTTGTGAACTGGTCAATAAGAAATAATACTAATTACATGGAAGCGGGTGTGTTGGCATCCTTAACCTACACGGCAGATAACAGCAAACTACTGCTTCGGAATTTCTATCAAAAAGGAGTTAACAATATTGCCCGCGGAAAAACAGAATCAATCAAGGCATTTGTTATTCCAAAGAAGCAGAATGATCCGGCTATAGCCGCTTACCTGGTTAACCAATTGCGTTTGCAAGGACTTGAAATCCATCAAGCCAAAGCAGGAGAATATGTCATTTTACTTGATCAACCTTATCGCGATCTGGCAGTAACCCTTTTAACAAAACAGAATTATCCCAAAGAAGCCAAGTTTCCGCCCTACGATGATATTGGCTGGACTTTGGGCCTGAACTATGGTGTTGATGTAAAAACTCAGGATAGCTTAACCTATAACGTAAGTGAACTTACAATGCTTACCCAGGATGTGAAATATACCGGTGAAATATCGGGAAGTGGCACTAATTACTTATTGAAGTACAAGGCACAGAATACCGTATTACCTGCCATGTATTGGATCAAATCGCAAAACAAAAAAGCAAAAGTTGTAGTGCTCGATGAACAACAAATAGTAAACGGAGACACACTTACTTCGGGATCGGTACTTTTTAAAGATATTTCAAAAGCCCAAGCTGACCAGATTGGAAGTCAGTTCGGGTTAGATCTTACAGCCGCTTCAACAACGCTATCAGGAAAACAGCATGAGGTTGCATTGCCACGCGTAGCTATTTATCATAGCTGGTTCAGCACGCAAGACGAAGGCTGGTCCCGGTTTACGTTTGAACAACGGGGTATTCCTTATACTTCCATTGACAAAGATGATCTCAAAGCCGGAGAGTTACGAAAGAAATTTGATGTGATTCTTGTTCCGCGCATGCGTGGTGAGGCCAGTGACTTCATTTATGGGGTTGATTCTAAATTTGGTCCGATGCCGTTCACCAAAACAGCAGAGTATCCTTCGCACGGAACACCCGATGCTACCAATGATATGACAGGCGGGCCTGGTCTGGATGGCATGCACCAATTACAACTATTTGTCGATGGCGGAGGCCTTTTAATTACACTCGACAATTCAACCAAGATGGTTGCTGAAACGGGAATAGCCCGGGAGTTAGAACCGTATCAGGCGCAGGGGCTTTTCCATCCGGGTTCTTTTGTTCAAATGAAAGCACGGAAATCAAATAGCCCGTTGTTATATGGATACCCCGAACTGTTCCATGTATTCAGAGGCAACGGCCCTTTGTATCAGGTGGATAAATACAATCGCGACATGATGGTTTTACAATACGGAACAAAGCCTTTAAAAGATGAAGTTGCATACACAGGTCCGGTGATGGGTTTGCCCGATAAGAAATTAACCAAGGAAAAGAAGGATGAAAAGAAAGATCCGCCCTATGTACTTTCGGGTATGGTAAGAAATGAACAAACCATTATTGGACACGGTGGAATTTTTAATGTACCCCAGGGCGCAGGCAGAATTATTGCCTTTACCTTCGATCCCTTGCATCGGTACCTCAATCATCATGACGCACCTTTGGTTTGGAACGCATTAATCAACTGGAACCATTTAGAAAATTAATTTTAGCTACAGATTCACAGATTGTAATCCCATCAAAATTTATTAATCTGTGAATCTGTGCCAATTAATTTTAATTTTCAATCATGAAGATTGGTCTCCTCTCCGATACCCACAGTTACCTCGATCCAAAAATTCTGGAATACTTTAATGGTTGCGATGAAATCTGGCATGCCGGGGATATCGGGGATCGCACTGTGGCGGACACGTTGGAAAAATTTAAACCGTTGCGTGCCGTCTATGGCAACATCGATGACCGGGCAATGCAAACACGATATCCCGAAGACTTATGGTTTACCTGTGAGTTGGTAAAGGTCTGGATAACGCATATCGGAGGCGCACCACCCAACTATAATCCCAGGGTTAAGAAAATTTTAAAAGCAAAATCACCCGACATTTTCATCTGTGGCCATTCACACATCTTACGGGTAAAGAAAGACCCGGTGTATAACATGCTGTATTTAAATCCGGGGGCAGCGGGCAACCATGGTTTCCATCCCATCAAAACTATTATGCGGTTTGAGGTAGTGGAAAAGGATATTAAAAATCTGGAGGTGATTGAATTAGGGAAGCGGGGAGCCATTAAACCCTGAAAAATGAAAAAGCCAATGGAATTCTCCACTGGCTCTTCTTTTGATCTTACTAATTATTTCGCGGCCTTCTTGGCCTTAAATTCTTCCTTGATCTTTTCAATATCAACAGTTTTAGCCACAGGCTTAAAGTTTTGAATCTTTAACGAGGTTCTTCTGCGCGCGGCAACCGCTTTATCTTTGCGGCCTTTTCTTTTTAAACGGGTAACTGACATGACTTTTTGCTTTTAAAGGGTGCAAAAATAGACATGTTTTGTAATTAATTGTCACAGATTCCCAGAATATTTCCATTTAAAATCCGCTAACCGGCCCCCGGCAGGCATGTCGGTTTTGATATTTGAGTAAATTGCCCCGTTTTATTATGGAAAAACCGACTTTACCTAAGGGTACCCGCGACTTTGGTCCGACTGTAATGGCCAAACGCCAATTTATTCTTAATACCATTCGCGGTGTATTTCAGTTATTTGGTTTTCAACCACTCGAAACCCCCGCCATGGAAAGCCTCAGCACCCTTACGGGGAAATATGGGGAAGAGGGAGATCAATTATTGTTTAAGATTCTTAACTCAGGCGACTTTCTCAAAGATGTTGAACAACAAAGTCTCAATACTAAGGACTCTCGACTAATCACTAATTCCATCTCGGAAAAAGGACTTCGCTACGATCTTACCGTCCCCTTCGCTCGCTATGTGGTGATGAATCGCCATGAAATTACCCTTCCTTTTAAGCGGTACCAGATGCAACCTGTATGGCGTGCCGATCGGCCGCAGAAAGGAAGGTATCGCGAGTTTTATCAGTGCGATGCCGATGTAGTTGGGACGGATTCCCTACTCTGCGAAGCGGAAATTATCTTAATGATAAAATCAGCATTCAAAGCATTAGGCATTACGGACTATACGATTAAGATAAATCATCGCGGCATGCTTGCCGGAATTGCCGAATTAGTTTCTGCGAATGAAAAGGAAGCCTCGTTATACGTGGCCATCGATAAGCTTGATAAAGTCGGAGAGGAAAAAGTAAAAGAAGAATTGCTGGCGCGTGGCTTTGCCGCTGATTCTCTCATAACCCTTTTTAAAATCTTAAACTTTAAAGGCACAACCCAGGCGAAAATAAAATTTCTGACAAGCGAATTTAATCGTTCAGAAAAGGGCATGGATGGGCTCAAAGATTTTAGCGAAGTGCTCGCTCTTCTAAATGAATATGGTGCCAGCGGAGATCAGATAGAATTTGACATTGCCCTGGCACGGGGCTTAAGTTATTATACGGGTTGCATCTTTGAAGTAAAAATCAATAATGTCGCCATCGGGAGTGTTAGTGGTGGCGGCCGCTACGACAATCTCACCCAGGCCTTCGGCAGTAAAGAAAAGCTTTCAGGCGTGGGGATATCCTTTGGTGTGGATCGTCTGTACGATGCCATGGAGGAATTAAAACTTTTTCCGCAGGAAACCCAGATTTCCTCAACGGTACTGATCAGCCATTTCGATGAAGAAAGTAAGCGATACGGGTTGGGGGTTTTACAAACCTTGCGGGAGAACGGCATCGCTTCGGAGATTTACCCTGACCCTGTTAAAATTCAAAAGCAACTGGATTTCGCCAATAAGAAAATGATACCTTATGTAATTGTTATTGGATCGGAAGAGGTAAAGAGCGGACAGCTTTCTGTTAAAACAATGAAGACAGGCGACCAGGTTAAGAAATCTATAACCGAAATTATTTCCCTGCTTACCGGCAACCAGAACCAAAACTAATTTTGCATCCCACACACAACATATCAAATCAACCCCTTACGCTTCAGGATCTTGATGCCGCACTTCATGGTCATTCCAAAATTGGTTTGTCCGAAAACTCGCGTAAGCAGATTAGCAAGTGCCGCGATTACCTGGATAAAAAAATTGCTACGACAGCCCAACCCATATATGGAATTAATACAGGTTTTGGCTCACTCTACGACAAGCATATTCCAAAGGACAAGTTAGAGACCCTGCAAGAAAATTTAGTGAAGTCGCACGCCTGCGGCACAGGTCCGGAAGTACCCCGCGAGATTGTTTTGTTGATGCTGTATTTAAAGGTTCAGTCACTCTCTTATGGATACTCAGGCGTACAACTTTCAACCGTGGAGCGACTTATTGATATGTTTAATCAACGGGTGCTGCCGCGTGTCTATGAAATGGGTTCGCTGGGTGCTTCAGGCGATTTAGCACCTCTGGCGCATCTTTCTCTGCCATTGATCGGCCTGGGTGAAGTTCATTATTTAGGAAAAATCTATTCGGGCGATGAAATCCTGCACCAACTGGAATGGCCCCGTATCCACTTTAAGGCTAAGGAAGGATTGGCGTTATTGAATGGAACCCAATTTATGAGCGCCTATGGCGCCTGGTGTGTGTTGCACGCACAAAGACTTTTAAAACTGGCGGATATAGTCGGGGCTCTTTCTCTCGATGCCTTCGATGGCCGACTTGAACCCTTCGATGCTCAAGTGCATAAAATCAGGCCGCATAATGGCCAGGTAAAAGTTGCTGCTCATATTAAAGAACTCCTGCACGGAAGCGAAATTAGTAACCAGTCCAAAAAACATGTTCAGGACCCCTACTCATTTCGGTGCATGCCTCAGGTACATGGTGCCAGCGATGATACCATTCAATTTGTAACACAAACCATCCTTACTGAAATCAATTCTGTAAGTGATAATCCAAACATTTTTGCCGAAGAGGATAAAATTATTTCAGCAGGAAATTTCCATGGTCAGCCGTTGGCTTTGGGATTAGACTTTTTAGCGATCGCGTTGGCGGAATTGGGAAGCATCTCCGAACGGAGAACGTATCAATTAATTTCAGGAGCCCGCGAATTGCCAAATTACCTCGTGGCCAATCCGGGTATTAATTCGGGTATGATGATCCCCCAATATACAGCCGCCTCTATTGTAAGTCAGAATAAACAACTTTGCTCACCGGCATCAGTCGATTCGATTGTGTCATCGAACGGACAGGAAGATCACGTAAGTATGGGTGCCAACGCGGCCACCAAAGCCTATCGGGTTGTGAATAATCTGTACTCCATATTGGCCATTGAACTGATCACGGCCACGCAAGCGTTGCATTTCAGACGGCCTTTAAAAACATCCGCACAGTTGGAAGTATTTGTCAATACTTTCCGTCAGGTTGTTCCGTTTATAGAAACAGATAGGGAATTGCATACGGATATGGTGAATGCCGAAAAGTTTTTGAAAAACTGTACGCTTGAATTTTGAAATTTCAGTGGTGAAACAAAACCTTGTTCTTACGTGTCTGTTTATTTTAATGGCAAATGCTGTGGAGGCACAGTACACCAGCCGCCTTGGCCGTTTTCAGGTTGATGAAATTAAAGGATGTGCTCCGTTTACAGTAACCATAGTAAACACCAACCTGATTACCACCGGGGAGTGTACTGCGGGCAAGCCCTGTTTGATGGGAGCTGGCAACGGAACACCGCCACAACAAAATCAATTCACCATTACCTATCCGCAAGCGGGCACGTTTAAACTCACCGTTCTCTACCAGAGTATCGGGGCAGATGATATCACGATTACCGTTGATCCTAACATTCAACCCGAATTTGAAATCTACACCTGCTCAGGGTTACAGGCTTCCATAAAAATTACTGATAAGAATTACGATCAATACGCGATTGATTTTAACAATGATGGAATTAACGAAACGGTTATCCCCAATAGTAACAATCAAACCGCCAGCCACAGCTATGGAACTGCGGCTACTTTCAACATCAGCGTAAAAGGAAAAGATCTGAATGCCGCTAATAATTGCACAGCCAAAATTCAACCCTTTACTTCATTGGCGGTACTACCCACACCCCAGATCAACATGCTTACCGTATTAGATGCTTCGTCCTTGCAACTGGATTTTACCCCGCAACAAAACATTCAATACAAATTAGAGATAGCGGTTAACAATGCGGCTACATTTCAACAATTTCAAACCCTGTATGGGGTAAGCACAGTTACGATCCCGAATCTTAAAACGGAAGATAATTTTTACTGCTTTAGATTAGGTTCTTTTGATCCGTGCACCGGACTGAATACGTATTCACCGCCTGTGTGCAGTCATAATTTTGATTTGTCTGTTCAAAACGGTTTTAATCGGCTAACCTGGGCCAGTGCCGCCAACGGAGTTCTTAACACCGAAATTATTCGAAACGCAGCTTCGTATACTATCATCCCCGGAGCCCCCTCCGCGTTGAATGATGTAGATGTGGTATGCAAAACAAATTATTGTTACAAAGTAATTAATCACTATGCCTCGGGCGTCAAAAGCATCTCCCTTGAAAAATGTGGCGAAGCCTTTACAACGGTAAATCCCACCCCGGTTAACAATACCTCCTCGGTAGTTGGATCCAATGGTGTACAGTTAACCTGGCAGCAAGATCCACTCTTTTCGGTGGAGGAATATGCCGTGCTCCGCAGCCAAAACAATTCAGTTTTTAGTCTTGCCGGAAAAACGATCAATCAGGATTTTACCGACACCGGATATACCACCGAAGGCAATTTCTGCTACCGGATAAACTATGGCGACTTATGCGGCAATGCCAGCCAGGCCGGAGATCTGATTTGTCCTATCCGGTTACTATCCTCCATGGATAACAAAAATGTAATCACCTTGCAATGGACACGACTAAAAGGGTGGCGTAATGGCGTACTGAATTATCGGATAGAAAAATTTGATAAAAGCGGAGGTCTGATGCAGGTAATAAACATGGGCACAGACACTACGTGGGTAGATGATCAACCGGATGCCATCAATCAGGTAGTTCAATATCAGATTATCGCGCAACCTGTTGAAGCGGGATTAATTAATTCCGTTTCAAATCGCCTCGTGATTACCAAAGAAGTAAACCTCTTCTACCCCACCGCGTTTACGCCCGATGGTACCGGGCCACCGGAAAACGAAACCTTTACAGTACAAGGTCAGTATATCGTAAAACTGGAATTAAAAATATTTGACCGCTGGGGTTCGATGGTCTATTACTCAGATAAAAATGAACCCTGGAATGGCACCAATAATGGAAAGCCGTTGCCCGAAGAAACCTATGTGTGGCGCGCCCAAATAAGCGATCTGGCCGGCCGAAGCCTTTCCGTAGGCAGCACCGTGGTAATATTAAAGACCACCAAGTAACCTCATTGAAATCTTTACCTTTGTTTTTTAACTAACTATTACGGCTATGTTTGATATGATGAAGATGATGGGCAAGATGAAAGAGGTGCAGGGAAAAATTAAGGAAGCCCAGGACAATTTAATCCGTGTAAATGCCAGTGGCGAGTCAGGCGGGGGCATGGTGAAAGCAGTTGTTAATGGTAAAAAGCAAGTGATATCCCTAGACATTGATCCGGCAACGCTGAGAGCCGAAGATAAAGTGCTGGTTCAGGATCTGGTGGTGGCTGCCGTAAATAAAGCTTTGGAAGAAGTGGATATTCTGGCGAAAGAGGAATTGAAGAAAGCCACCGAAGGAATGCTTCCGAATATTCCAGGTATGGATTTAAGCAATCTGATGGGATGACCGAAGTAGCGGTTGTCATTCTTAACTTCAACGGAAGAAATTTCCTGCAACAATTCCTCCCGTCTGTAGTGGCACACAGTGGCGATGCAAGAATTATTGTAGTCGACAACGCCTCCACAGACGATTCAATTTCCTTCCTAGAAAAGGAATATTCGGGTTCCGTACAGGTGATGCAACTCGAAAAAAACCACGGGTATTGTGGCGGCTATAATCACTCCCTGAAGTTACTGGAAGCCGAATATTTTATTTTGCTTAATTCCGATATAGAAGTGACCCCAGGATGGATCGCTCCTGTTATCAATGCCTTCAAAGCGAATCCAGCTCTAGCTGCAGCACAACCCAAAGTGTTATCCTATCATCAAAAAGATTTTTTCGAATACGCGGGTGCAGCCGGTGGATTTGTTGACAGGCTCGGCTATCCCTTTTGTCGGGGAAGAATTTTCAACAAACTGGAGCAGGACAACGGTCAATATGACGATAGCCGCGCTATTTTCTGGGCATCGGGGGCCTGCCTGTTTATCCGCGCGAAAGATTTTCATGCCTCCGGTGGATTAGACGAAGACTTTTTTGCGCACATGGAGGAAATCGATTTATGCTGGCGTTTAAAAAGGGCGGGGCGCCAGGTTGCCTACATTGGCGAAAGCAAAGTTTACCATTTGGGGGGCGGAACTTTATCTAAATCAAATCCAGGAAAGACATTTCTGAACTTCAGAAACGGATTGAGTCTCTTAATTAAAAATATGTCGACCCTCAGCCTCGTGTGGAAATTTCCGCTCCGGCTACTTTTAGACTACACAGCGGCATTCACTTTTTTAGTTCAAGGATCGCCCAAACACGCATGGGCAGTAATAAGAGCCCATGGCCAATTCTTCGGAAATCTTGGGGCTGATCTTAAAAAAAGAAAGCAACTGGCCGATATACCCTACCCGGTTTCGCAACAATATCCCCGACTGCTAACGTTTGATTTCTTTATTTTAGGCAGGAGAACCTTTAAGTCGTTGAGATTCTAGTAGTCCCAGATCGTGCTTCGTCTACGCAAATGGCTTCGCATATTAAGAATAAAGGCAAGCGACATATAGATAATAAGAGGCGAGCCAAAGGTGAGAAAAGATGCATAAATGAAGAAAAGCCGGATGGAGGAGGTAGCAACACCCATCTTGTCGCCAATTGTGGCACAAACCCCAAATGCCTGACTTTCAAAAAAAAGTTGAATTTCACCGATCAAACCCTTCATATTCATTTAATATTAAGCTAAATCACTTCCGTTTACCTGAGTAAAAGTCCTTTTGTCGACTAAAAACCCTCTCTGCAAATATAGCCGGTGTTCTGCCCAGTTTCCGCCCCAGCCTTGTTATTTTTTTGACTATTATTGCAAAAAAAAGGGGTTTAAGGTTAACTTTGCACCTCGTTTACGGAAACTTATTAAATCAAAACCATGAGAAAATTATTCTACGCATTCGTGATCATTGGAGCCCTCACCTTTACAAGTTGTACGCTACCTCAAATGATCAAAGCGGCCAAAGAACAAAAGTTAGAAGTGGCTCCGAACCCGCTTGAGGTTCATAAAGACACAGTAAACTTCGATTTGGCTGGAAATCTTCCAATCAAAATGTTAAAGAAGGGAACCGTTTATACGATCAATACTTTTTATAAGTATGGCGAAAACGAACTTGCTTTAGATCCGGCTGCATACCGGGCTGAAGACTATCCCAACAGTGGTGTGGAAGAAGTAAAAGTGTCAAAAGCTTTTTCATTTCCTTATCAGGATGCTTATAAAGTAGGAACGGTAGAAGTACAGGGTGTTGCTTCAAAGGGAACAAAGTCTAAGACTACTCCACGCCTGCCTGTGGCTACCGGAATAATTACAACCTCTAAATTGGTTCAAAATTCATATTACGCGGCTTTCGCAGATCATGGTTATAACAACCAGGAGGAACTTGTTCCTGTTGTTATTCCTGATTTCATTTTTGAGAGAGGTCGTTCAGTACTTCGCACTTCAGAAACCAAAGCGGCTAAAGGAAAGCAACTGGATGCTTATATCGCTGCTAAAAACGTAACCCGCACAGTAACCATCACTGGTACTCACTCACCCGAAGGTGCCGAAAGAATAAACAGCAAACTTTCGGAAGAGCGTGCTGCCGCTATCGAAAAGTACTACCGTGCTCAAATGAAAAAATACGATTACCAAAGCATGGCTGATGAAGTTAAATTCATTTTGAAGCCTGTGGTAGACGATTGGACCGAATTTAAAAATGCTTTGGCTGCTTACGAAGGCATTACTTCCGATCAGAAATCGGAATACCTGAACATCATCAATGGAGGTGGTTCTTTTGAAGATCAGGAAAAGCAAATGAAGAAGTTGAAGACATACAATAAAGTTTTCAAAGATGTATACCCTGGCTTGCGTACCGCTAAAACTGAAATCTTAACCATTAAGGATAAGAAGACCGATGCTGAGATTTCCGTATTGGCAAAGCAAATCACAGCGGGTCAGGTTAAGGCTGATACTTTGAGTTTTGAAGAATTGATGTATTCGGCTACCCTTACCCCTTCCAATGAAGAGAAGGCTGCTATTTATGAGGCCGCTACCAAGAAAGGAAGCAACTGGAACGCCCACAATAACTTAGGCGCATCTTATATCGCGTTGGCTATGGAAAATCCTAGCCGCGCTTCAGAATACGCTGAGAAAGCTTCTGCTCAATTAGATATTGCCGCAAGACTTAAGGAAACTTCTGAAGTACATGCCAACCTGGCAACTATTTCGCTTTGGAAAGGCAACCCTTACAAGGCCTACAGCCATGCAACAAAAGCATTACGCGGTGCTAATAACGATGTTACCCGTGGTGTGAATGGCGTAAAAGGAGCTTGTGAAATTTACATGGCAAACTATAGCGCAGCGGTTAGCTCAACCTCTTCTGCTTTAGCTACCGATGTTAACCTTTTCAACAAAGGATTAGCGCAGTTGCTTAACAAAGACTTCAGCAACGCATCTTCCTCATTTGCTGAAGCATCCGCCAAAAACAGCAATATGGCAGTTGCCTACTATGGTGCAGCCGTTGCTGCTGCCCGCTCAGGCAATGGCGATGCCGTGGTTAGCAATCTTACAAGCGCAGTTAGAGTCGACTCTTCGTTGAAGGAAAAGGCGTTGACTGATCTTGAGTTTACCAAGTTTGCAACTACCGAATCTTTCCGTAATGCATTGAAATAATTCTGATCTTAACGATCGTGAAGACCCCGGCCAAAACCGGGGTTTTTTTATTGCCTTTATCTATTGGTTATCCTCAAAAAAACACGCTATTCCTTTAACCTAATGTTCCTGATTCCTATTTTTACGGGCTTTCCAAACTAACGGCAGCTATGAGAGAAATTCAATTCAGAGAGGCGCTACGCGAGGCCATGAACGAAGAAATGAGAAGAGATCCCAGTATTTTTCTCATGGGCGAAGAGGTTGCCGAATACAACGGTGCTTATAAGGTAAGTCAGGGTATGCTCGATGAATTTGGACCCGACCGTGTGATTGATACCCCTATCTCGGAGCTTGGTTTTGCCGGCATTAGCGTAGGAGCCGCTTCGAACGGTCTGCGACCCATTGTAGAGTTTATGACGTTCAATTTCTCTTTGGTGGCTATTGATCAGATCATTAATTCGGCCGCTAAAATGCTCTCCATGTCGGGTGGGCAATTTAATGTACCCATTGTATTTCGCGGGCCTACCGGCAATGCCGGCATGCTTAGTTCGCAACACTCACAGAATTTTGAGAACTGGTTTGCCAACACCCCCGGATTAAAAGTGGTGGTTCCCTTTACCCCGTACGATGCCAAGGGATTATTGAAGACCGCCATTCGCGATAACGATCCGGTTATTTTCATGGAATCGGAACTGATGTATGGCGACAAAGGAGAAGTGCCCACGGAGGAATATTTAATTCCCATTGG
>JAEUUB010000049.1 GCA_016787745.1 Cyclobacteriaceae bacterium | reverse complement strand
GCGGCTAGAAAAGCTATTGAAAGAGGAATGGTTGTAGTGGTGAGTGCCGGTAATGAGGGATCATCAGCCTGGAAATTCATAACTCCACCTGCCGATGCTGTGGGTATTCTGGCGGTGGGTTCTGTAACCAATACAGGAACATTGAGTGGATTCAGTTCTAAAGGCCCAACCTCCGACAATCGGATTAAGCCAGACGTTGTGGCGCTTGGCTCGGGAACCAGTGTAATAAAAGCAAGTGGCTCAATCGGCACGACCAGCGGAACTTCAGCAGCGAGCCCTTTGGTAGCAAGTCTGGTGGCAGGGGTAATTCAAGCTTATCCATATTTACGTGCAAGTGAAATTTATGACGCCATCCGAATGACAGCATCGCAGGCGAAGACGCCCGATAATTCGCTGGGCTTTGGGGTTCCAAATTTTATAGCCATCAGAAATTATATCGATAGTTTACAGGACACACCTCTCATTTCTGTATTTCCTAATCCGGTAACTGGTTCAAGCTTTAGCATTGCCTTAAAAGAGTTAGACGATGCTCCTGTGCAGATTACAATTTATGACTCGCGCGGCAGTAAAGTAGCAGAATCGACCTTACAAATAAACTGGTTAAATAATCCGTTTCAATACGATATTTCCCTATTTACATCTGGCTTATATTATGTAAAAGTCCAGGCTGGAAACAACATATCTACTGTTAAAATAGCAAAGTTATAACTGACCTTAGGATTCAGGTAAACCTGATTATCTTTGCCCTGTATCACACAATCAAAAAAAATCACTGCTCATGGGAATTATTATCGCGCCCTCCATTCTTGCCGCAGATTTTGCCAATCTTCAAAAAGAGGTAGGCATGATAAACGAAAGTGATGCAGACTGGATTCATGTGGACGTAATGGATGGGGTTTTTGTGCCCAATATTTCTTTTGGGATGCCTGTGATTAAGGCTATAAAAAAACATGCTGCCAAACCTCTCGATGTTCACCTGATGATTGTGCAACCCGAACGCTATATTGAGTCTTTTCGCGAAGCGGGTGCCGATATTTTGACAGTTCATGTAGAAGCAAGCACTCATTTACATAGAACTATTCAGCAAATAAAAGCGGCCGGCATGAAAGCCGGTGTCGCGGTCAATCCGCATACTCCGGTATCTTCTTTGCAGGATGTACTATTAGATATTGATTTGGTTTGTCTGATGTCGGTGAACCCAGGATTTGGCGGCCAGAAATTTATTGAGAACACTTACAGGAAGGTTTCTGAATTGAAAAAACTTATCTCGGCCAACGATGCAAAAGCGGTGATCGAAATTGATGGGGGTGTTAATCAGGAAAATGCAGGACCTTTAATCCAGGCCGGGGCGGGAGTTTTAGTGGCCGGTAATTTTGTTTTTTCAGCACAGAATCCTAAACAGGTAATTCAACGTTTAAAGAGTATCTAAAATAAACTCTGGCGTGAAGTTTGGTCTTACTCATGAAATGAGCATAAACAACGCTGTATACCCAACGGAATGTTAATTATGCGAATTCCATGTGACCGCTAAAAACAATTATTAACATATGAAAATTTGCCTATGAAATTTTCGTTTCTGATTTTTTTTCTTGTCTTAACCGCCTGTGCCCGTCAGGTAAGTCGTATCGATCCAGGCCAACAAATTGATTTGAGTGGACGATGGAATGATTCAGATTCCCGCCAGGTAGCAGAAAAGATGACATCCGATCTCTTGCACAGTACATCGTTTAAGGCGTATACAGATGGACTGGGTAAAAAGCCGGCCATTATTGTTGGGCAGATCAGCAACCGTACCAGTGAGCATATAGATGCTAACAATTATATTAAGAAATTTGAAGTAGCTATTTTCAATTCTGGCCTTGCTGACCTTGTTGAGTCCGATGAGTTTCGGGACAAACTTCGGTTAGAGCGTGCGCAGCAACAAGACTTTGCCGATCCTGCCACCATGGCTCAATGGGGAAAAGAACTGGGTGCTAATTTGATGCTTTTTGGTGAGATGACCTCAGAGACTGACCTCGCAAATAAAACCCGTATTGTAAATTATGTTACCACGTTATTCCTGACTGATATGGAAACCAACAAGCGGGTTTGGTATGGTCAGCACGAGATAAAGAAGTACATAAAAAATTGATTCCTTTCAATTTTTGATACCTATGAATCAGTTCAGGATTCAATATTTAAAATTTGCATTTCTTTTTCTAACCGGAATAGTCAGTTCCTGCGCCACGTATTACCAATCCAATCAAACGTTTAATCAGGAGTTTGAGAGCGGCAATTTGAATGAAGCCTTAGCCGAACTTCAGGCCAAGTCCTCAGAAGCTAATGGCAGAAGAGAATTTCTTTTTAACGTTAACAACGGTTTGGTTCTTTCTATGTTGGGCCGTTATGAGGAGAGCAATGAATATTTTGAAAAAGCGTTTCTTTTTGGAGAAGATTATCGTAAAAACTATTTAAACGAAGCTGCTTCTTACCTCACCAACCCTATGATTACCACCTACAAAGGGGAGGATCATGAGCATTTGATGCTTTTGTATTATAAAGCCTTGAACTATCTTAAGTTGGGGAATTCTGAATCGGCTTTAGTGGAATGCAGAAGATTAAACATCCGGCTGCAGCAGCTAAGCGATCGATATAAAAATGACAATAAGTACCAGCGTGATGCCTTTGTTCATGTGCTGATGGGATTGATTTATGATTCAGATCGTGATTATAACAACGCCTTCATTGCCTATAGAAATGCCCTTCAAATATATCAGGATGATTATCATCGGATGTTTCAACTTGATGTTCCCGATCAACTAAAAATTGATATTCTGAGAACCGCCTGGCTAAGTGGTTTTAAGGATGAATACGATCAGTATAAAATTGAATTTGATCGACCTTCCTATGCCTATGAACCTACGGAGGGCGGAGAGTTGATTTTTTTCTGGCACAACGGATTAAGCCCTGTAAAAGCCGAGTGGGGGATTAACTTTATGGTAGATCGCAGAGGAAACATGGTTTACTTCTATAACCGTGAATTGAACCTGACCTTTCCGTTTCCACTTGACGGATATGATGAAAAGGATAAAAACAGTCTGGCCAACCTTGAATTTTTTCGGGTTGCTTTGCCAAGGTATGTGGAAAGACCAACCTACTATTCGCGCGCCACTTTACGTATCGAGGATTCTGACTTTGAGGTGCAACTGCTGGAAGACGTAAGTAAAATAGCTTTTAAAAGCTTGCATCAGCGAATGGACCTCGAGCTAAGCAAAGCTCTCATTCGTGTGGCGCTCAAGAAGGCCGCTGAGTATCAGGTAAGGAAGGAGGATGTAACTCTTGGTTCTGTGTTGGGAATGATTAATGCGATAACTGAAAAAGCCGATACCCGAAATTGGCAAACCTTGCCGCATAGTATCTATTATGCGCGCGTTCCATTACAAACTGGGCAGAACAAAATCACATTAGAGCTTTCAGGAACGGGGAGTGATTTCCATAAGCAGGAATTCACATATCAAATCCAGAAAGGACAGGTATTATTTCATACCTTCAGTTCGTTGGAGAGTGGGTATCCTGACTATGGGTATTGATTGTGCCTGATTTTACCTTCCAGTTCTGCCTGTTATCTTTAGGGTTTAATAGAATCTATCTGAAATCCAATTTATCCATACTTGCCTTATTCGTTGCGGGCGTATCACTACTTCCACTTGTAGCCTTGGCGCAGGTCGAGGAAAAACCAACGTTTCCTTTAGAAACTATATATGCCGAACGGAAAAAGAACGCATCCCGTAAAGTGCTCCGGAATTTTAAGTTGAGTTTCAGTACGGGGCTTGGACGCACGTACATGAATCACAAGCTTGATAGTTTTGGTATCTTCCAGAGTCCGGGAAATTCCCCGCGCATTTTTCCGGTGGGCACTCCCGTTGATCCCAAATACTCTAACTGGATTAACAAGGTTATAACCGATACACTGTCGATACAACCCGATAGCTTTTTAGTGAGTGGAGATACAGCTAAACTTGGCTTTAAAGGGAAAGGATTTAATATCCCTTTAAATCTTACTCTTCAATACGAGTTTCTTAAACGGTTTCGATTGGGGGTTGGGTTTTCCTACGAGTCCATGTTTCTGGGACAATTTAAACCCACTTACTTTCATCATAAAATAGATGAGTTTAAGCCTTCGGATCCCTATGGTTGGATGCGAAAATTTTATGGCACGGCAGGTGTCTCTTTTTATCGGATTGATAAATTTTTATTTACCGGAGATCTTCAAATTGGAAGTTATAAGCCCGGCAAAAATTTTGATTCGGATTTAATCATTAAAAAAAGTCTGTATTATAACTTAGGCGTTACGATTGATTACGAACTATCCGAAAATCTTCGGGCCTTTGCCAGACCATCCTACGACCTTAAAAAATATACACTAAGCATTCCGGCTACCGATGATCCTATAGTGCATAAAATGAATGGGGCTTATCTTCAGTTAGGGTTAACCTACTCATTGCCCGAATTACCCCGTTGTTATTTAAAGGACTGTCGTATTCAGATTAATCACGCCCATGGCAACAAAGAGTATAGAAGCCGAAGGCACCCATTCTTCAAAAAGCAGAACCCAGGCTATGGCGAAAATCACCCAACGCTCATAAAATACAAGGGTAAAAACAAGCGTAAGTTGAATCCTTATTAGGCCACTTTTTACCCTTGTAACCTGTCCGATGTACTACTTAAAAAATCGTCCTTTTAGGGGCCGGTTTCGCAATTACAATTGGCTAATTTTCTTTACCTTGCGACCTAATTTTTAGAGCCTTTAAAGGGCTTCAAGACTCAAATTAACTTTAGGTAAAACGTGGCTGACGAAAGCAATAATCCTCCTGCAAGGCAGAACATTATCCCGATCAACATTGAAGATGAAATGCGTGGCGCCTATATCGATTATTCGATGTCGGTTATTGTTTCCCGCGCCCTTCCGGACGTACGCGATGGACTGAAGCCGGTACATCGCAGGGTGTTGTATGGTATGCTTGAACTGGGTGTTAACTATAACAAACCCTATAAAAAATCGGCTAGGATTGTCGGTGAGGTTCTTGGTAAATACCACCCGCATGGAGACTCCTCAGTATATGATACCATGGTTCGGATGGCGCAGGATTGGTCCCTCCGATATACCCTGGTGGATGGTCAGGGGAACTTTGGATCCATTGATGGAGACTCGCCAGCGGCCATGCGTTATACCGAAGCACGCTTGCGCAGAATTGCGGAAGAATTGCTTTCCGATATCAATAAAGAAACGGTAGATTTTCAATCTAACTTTGATGATTCTTTAACGGAACCAACCGTATTACCTGGTAAAGTCCCCAATCTTCTTATCAATGGATCATCCGGAATTGCAGTTGGCATGGCCACTAATATGGCACCCCACAATTTATCGGAGGTGGTAGACGGAATCATAGCATATATTGATAATAAGGACATTACCATAGTTGACTTAATGAAATACATTACCGCCCCGGATTTTCCTACGGGCGGAATTATTTACGGATACCAGGGCGTGCAGGAAGCTTTTCTTACCGGTCGTGGAAGAATTGTTGTGCGGGGAAAGGCTGAAATAGTTACCACGGCCAATGGCCGCGATCAGATAGTAGTTACGGAAGTTCCATACATGGTCAATAAGGCGTTAATGATTGAAAAGACGGCCGCCCTGATCAATGAAAAGAAAATTGAAGGCATCAGCGATATGCGCGATGAATCGGACCGGGATGGATATCGTGTTGTTTATGATTTAAAGAAAGATGCAATTCCAAACATTGTATTAAACAATCTTTATAAATATACCCAACTTCAATCTTCTTTTGGTGTAAACAATGTGGCCCTTGTTAAAGGAAGACCACAAACCCTTAACCTTAAGGATTTGATCGTTCACTTTGTGGATCACCGCCACGAGGTGGTTGTAAGAAGGACCAAATTTGAATTAAGTGAAGCGGAAAAACGTGCACATATTTTAGAAGGATATTTAATCGCTCTTGATCATTTGGATGCGGTGATTACGTTGATTCGAAACTCCCGCGACCCTGAGATAGCTAAACAAGGATTAATGTCTCAGTTTAATCTATCCGAAATCCAGGCCAAAGCCATTTTGGAAATGCGCCTGCAGCGGCTCACAGGCCTCGAGCGCGAGAAAATTCAAAATGAATATGATGAAGTAAAAGCTCTGATCGCCAGATTAAATGAAATCCTGGGAAATGAATCAATCCGCATGGATATCATTAAGGCTGAACTTGCTGAAGTCAAGGAGCGATATGGTGACAGCCGCAGAACGGAGGTAGTTCATAGTGACGATGATATAACTCTGGAAGATATGATTGCCAATGAAGAGATGGTAATCACTATATCAAATCAAGGGTATATTAAACGTACATCACTTTCAGAATATCGAACCCAGGGAAGAGGGGGAATAGGTTCGAAGGCAGCGGGTACCAAGGAAGATGATTTTACCGAGCATCTGTTTATAGCGCAGGCCCATAACTATCTGCTTATTTTCACTGAATTCGGAAAAGTGTATTGGAAGCGGGCCTATGAAATCCCTGAGGGGAATAAGACATCCAAAGGAAGAGCAATTCAAAATCTGCTGAATATTGAATCTGGAGACCGGGTGAAAGCTGTGCTGAATGTGAAGAGCCTGACAGAAGAATCGGAGCTTGCCAACACATTTGTAATTTTGTGTACGGAACGCGGAACCATCAAAAAAACCTCTCTGGAAGCTTACTCCAGACCACGGGCCAATGGAATTACAGCTATTACCATCAACGAAGGCGACCGTTTGTTAAATGCAGCTTTGACTAATGGCCAGAATGATATTATCATTGCAAAAAGTGAGGGTAAGGCGGTTCGTTTTAATGAGAGTGATGTTCGTCCCATGGGCAGAACAGCATCCGGTGTAAGAGGGGTAACGCTCGAATCGGCTGAGGACCGGGTTATAGGAATGGTTTGCTTGAGTCGTGAAAACGCAAATTTGCTGGTGGTGTCCGAGAAAGGCTATGGGAAACGTTCTTTAATTGAGGATTACCGGGTTACAAAAAGAGGCGGAAAGGGTGTAAAAACCATTAATGTAACAGAAAAAACTGGCAAGCTTGTTGCAATTAAGAGCGTAATAGATAATGATGATCTGATGATCATCAACAAATCGGGAATCAGCATTCGGATTAGTGTGGCTGAGCTACGTGTAATGGGCAGGGCCACGCAGGGTGTTCGATTAATTAAACTGAACGAAGAGGATGAAATATCATCTGTAGAAAAAATTCAAAAAATTGATGATGCCGATGGCGTGGCAGAAGTTGGCGAACATGAAAAAGAATAGATAATAAACCTGGACTTAAACTTTAATTTTAAATTTGATCATGAAAAAGATTGTAATTTTTATTTTACTAATTGGCTGTATTTCTTTTTCGTCTTTGGCGCAAAAGGAAATTAAACCCAGCACATCCAATGCAGAGAAGGCATTGCGGGCGGGTAAGTATGAAGAAGCCAAGCAAATTATTGACGCTACTACTTCCAACCAAAGTTACATGGTGGACAAGAAGGGGGGGCCTTCAAAGAATGCAGCTACTGCGTGGTATTTGAGAGGTGTAATTTATGCTGCCTTTGATACAACTAAGGTTGAAAGCGCTAAAGCTCTTGTACCCGATGGCTTTCCAACGGCAAAAGAGTCATTCGAGAAGTCTAAAGAAATCGATAAAGGCGAAACCCCTGCTTTCCTGAAAGATGCGATGGGTTTCCCTATGATGAACGAACAAGTGAATGCCTTTCTGGCGCAAAGTTATTTTACGACTGCGGTGTCGGCCTATCAAGACGATAAGGATTATAAAAAGGCCTTTGAATTTACAGAGCGTACCCTATACTTTATTCCTAATGACACGGCCATTCTGATGAATGCTGGTATTTTCTTTGCCCCTTCTGCTAACGAGTACGACAAGGCAATTAAGTATATCAAAGAATACCAGACTAAAGGAGGTGGATCTCAGGATGCTTATATCATGTTGTTCAGCATCTACCGCGACCAGAAGAAAGATAATGAGGCTGCTCTAAAGCTTGCCCAAGAACTGGTGGCTAAATATCCAAATAATTCAGAGTATCCCAAGTTTCTTCTGGACATGTATGTGAAGATGGAAAAATTGCCTGAGGCCAAAGCGTTAATGGAGAAACAAATTGCTGCCGATGCTCAGGATAAAGAATCAAGATATTTTTTAGGAGTAATCTGCAATGAGTTGAAAGAACCAGAAAATGCCAAGAAGTGGTTTCAGGAGGCCATTAAAATTGACCCGACTTATTTTGAACCTCAACTGGCCT